>DATDLP010000414.1:0-8218 GCA_036519255.1 Croceibacterium sp. | reverse complement strand
TCGCCCAGGCTGCCGATCCCGCCGCGGCCACCCGCGTCGGCCGAAATGCTCGCCGCGCGGCGTCCGCCGACCGGCCCCGCGGCGCTGTCGATCAGCGCGAAGCGGGCGATTCCGCCGAAGCCAATGCCACCGTCGGCGCCGGCGGGAAGGCCGGTGCTCGCATCGCCGCTGTTGCCGCCGAGGCCGGTGACGTCGAGCGTGACGTTGCCGAGCGAGAAGGCGCCGTCGGCGAGGTCGATCAGCGCGCTGCCGGCAATGCCGTCGCCGCCCCGGCCCGAAACCGCCGTCGGAGGAACCGCGCTGGCGCCCGCTGCGCGTCCGCCGACGCCGCCGGTGCCTTTCGCCTCGAGGATGAGGGTGTTGGACGTGATGCTGCCGGTCCAGCCGGCCGCTGCCTGCAGCTGCGCGAGCCCGCCGAAGCCGTCGCCGCCGTCGGTTGCGTTGCCGCTGCCGTTGTGGCGCATGCCCTCGCCGCCGATCCCGTTCGCGCGGAGCGTGACGTCGGAGATCGGCAGGTCGCCGTCGGCCTGGGTGAGCGTGGCGGTCCCGCCGGTGCCGTGGCCGGCAAGCGCCGCGCGCTGGACGCCCGACGCGGACAGGTTGGTGCCGCCGCCCTGACCGTTGCTCAGCAGATCGAGCACCACGACCGAGAACGAACCACCGTTCTGCACGAGCGTGCTTTCCCCGCCGAAGCCGGAGCCCGCCTGGAACGGGGTCGGTCCGGTCGTGGCCGCCGAGGCGCCGCCGGTGCCGCTCGAATCGAGCCTGAGCGTGTTGGCCTGAAACGCGCTTCCGCCGAGGGTCAGCGACACCGTGCCGCCGGTGCCGTCGCCGCCGTTGCCCTGGATCGGATCGCCGCCAGGCAGCAGCGTCCCGACCGCCTCGAACATGCGCGAATCGCCGACCGCGCTGGCGAAGGTGCTGCCGGTGTTGATGAACGCGGTGCCGAGCAGTCCCGGGCGCACGTCGATCGCGACCGTGCCGCCGTTGGCGGCGAAGCCGTCGCCGACCGGCGGAGGAGCGAAGAACTCTCCGATCAGCGCATTCGCGGACAAAGTCACGTTGGCGTCGACCAGGATCGCGCCGTCGTCGGCGATCAGGTCCACGCGCCCGCCCGTGGCAACGCCGGGAAGCGGGCCGGGGGAGCCGTAGGCATCGGCCGCCAGGGTGAGGCTCGCGGTGCCGAGTGCATTGGTGAGGGCGATCGAGCCGCTGTTGAGCGAAGAGAATCGGATCGATCCGCCGGTCGCCGTCCCCGCCGCCGTCACGCCGGAATAGGTCTCCGCATTGGCGCTAGCGTCCACGTTGTTGAGCAGCATGACCCCGCCGCTGGCCGTGATCGCCACGGAGCCGCCGACCTGCGTCGGCGAGCTGTCAGGGCTGTCGTCGACGCCGGCCGCGAACTGCGCGTTGGCCTGCGCTGCGAGCGTACCCTCGACGGTAAGCTGGCCGCCCGGGCCGACCGTCAGCTCGATCCCGCCGGCGCGGCCGGTGAAGCCGGACTGGCCGTCGATCTCCATCTGCGCGTTGGCGGTCATGATCATGTCGCCGCGGACGGTGAGTGAGCCGGGCCCCTCGATGGCAATGCCGATCCCCTTGGGATCAGCCGTGGCGCTGCCGCTCAGACCGGTGCCGAGCGCGAGCTGGCCGCCGGCCACCGCGTCGGTGCTGACCTCGAATTGGTCCCAGTCTTGCGCGCCGGACAGGATCGTGACGTCGACGATGCCGCCGAAACCGTCGCCTGCGTCGCCCGCGGACGTTCCGCCTTGCCCTCGGGCCGCAAGCGCGACCGTCCCGAAATCGAGGACGCCGCCCGTGCCGGTGACAGCGAGAGGGCCGCCGGTTCCGTTGCCGCCGACGATATCCCCGGCCCCACCGAATCCACCAGCGTCGGCGATGGGCGAGCCCAGGCTCACGGTCCCGCCGCCCGCGGTCAGCTCGAACCTTCCGCCCTGCCCGAGACCGCCAGTGTCCGGTGAGTTGCCGCCGGTCCCGCTGACGTCGAACGAGGCGATGTTGTCGACATCGAGCAAGCCGCCGGCGCTTAGGTCCACGTCGACGGTGCCGCCGGCCGCCATGCCACCCAGGGCGCCGCCGGAACCCGCCGTCGCGGACGCGTCGACCAACGCGTCGAACGCGAAGATCGACCCGTCGCTGGCGGTGATGGTGACGGTACCGCCCGTGGCATCGCCGGTGGCGGCACCGTAGAACGCGGCGGGGCGGGCGTTGATGCGGAATTGACGGGCAACGCTTATGCTGCCGCCGTCGTGCGCGTCGACCAGCACGTCGCCGCCGACACCTGGCGTGCCTGCATTCAGGACCAGGTCGCTCGCTGCGTTGATCTGTTGCTCGAAGTCGGTGACGAGATTGATGGCGTTGAGCGCATGGAATGTCGAAACGGCTTCGAAGTCGACCGCGCCGATTACCGGCGAGATCGTCACGGCATTCGATGCGAACCCGGTCAGCGCGTTCCTGAATGTCGTCGCACGCTCGATCGAGATGTTGCCGAGACGGTTGCCGGGGTCTGCCACAGGTGCCGGCCCGTCGAATCCGGCGGCGAGCACCACGGAGCTTCCCTCGTTCGCGGCGCTGGCCGCCGGGGCATACCCGACCGAGCCCGCGAGCATCATCGTCAACGCGTCGTTCTTGGGCAGCGCGACCAGTGCGATGCGCTGCAGGTCCGTCGCGCTGGTCGAGGCCGGGCCGGTGGTCGTGCCGGTGTGGTTGACCCCCTCGGGATCGGTCGTGCCCACGGTAAGCACGAAGTCGAACAGCCCGGCATTGATCGTCATGTCGACCTGCTCGGCCGCGAGATAGGCGATGTTGCCGTCGGCACTGACGCGGCCGCCCTGGATCACGCGCGGCGCAACCAGCGCGACGTACGCAGCGGTCGCGCCCGCAAGGACGTTGCCCTCGGCGTTGAGCTGGGCGCCGAACTGCACGTCCACCGAACCGGTCGAGCCCACGGGCCCGTTGAACGTGACCAGCCCGCCGGGCCCGCGGATCGAGCCGGACGTGCCGGAAAGCGGATCGTCGGGAATGAACCCGATGTCGTTGGTGGTGAGGATCAGGCTGCCGACGTTGAAGGTCGCGGTCGGCCCGACGATGATTCCGGTCGGGCTGTAGAACCAGACCTGGCCGCCGCGGACCGCGGCACCGGCACCGGGATCGGTCATGCTCTCGACCGTGCCGTCGAAGCGCACTCGGCTGGCGAGCGGCGTCGGGCTGCCACCGCCGGTGTTCGGCAGGATGCGGTTGAGCACGGTGTAGTCGGCGAGATCGTCGCCCTGGAACAGCGCGTAGGTGTTTGCCGGCTGGAACACGATGTCGACGCCCGGCGCGCCGCCAACGACCGACCAGTTGATCACCACTTCGGGGTCCGAGATGGTGATCTCGGTCGAGGGCACGCCGCCGGGTCCCCCGGTCGGGTCGTGGAACACCGACGCGTTGCCGGTGACGACGGTGTCGGTGCCGGCGAACGACTGGGCTCGGGCGTGGGTGGGCAGCGTCGCCAGCAAGGCGCTCAGCGCGCAGCCGGCGAGCAGCGCGGGTTTGCGGAGTGTCCGCATCATCGATCTCCCCATGGCAGCAGGCGCGTATTCAAGGTCAGCAGCACGCGCGGGTCGGGCGTCTCGGTCTGGTACCCGGCCGGCTCGAGCGGGAAGGCCAGGACCACGCCGAGATCGAGCTTGTCGCCCCAGCGCGCGCGCAGGCCGGCGCCGGTGCTGAGCACACGCCGCGGATCGGGCAGGCCGGCAGCGTTGTCGATCCAGCCGCGCGCGACGTCGAGAAACACGAACGGCTCGAACGCGAAGGCGTCCGCGCTACGCGGGAACAGGCTGCCGTAGCGCAGCTCGAGCGCGGCGCCGATCGCGCTGTCGCCGAGCGCGACGCCGGGCTCGAACCCGCGGCCGACCGTGTAGTTGCCGAGGCTGACCTGCTCGTACGACAGCAGCGGTCCATCCGAGATCTGCGCCAGCGGCCTGAACGCCGCGGTCAGCAGCGGTAGCGGGCGCGCTTCGAGCGTACCCTCGAGGCGCGCGACGAACGAGCTTGGATCCGCCGCGAAGTTGCTGATCGGCACGTTTGGCGGCAGGCAATCGGCAAACGGATTGCAATCGTCGCTCGCGCCGAGGCCGGAGAGGCCCTGGCGCAGCTCGAGCGACAGCCCGCTGCGCCAGCGCGGCTGGCGCACCGAGAAGCCGCCGAGCCCGCGAATGCTCGCGCGGTCGACCAGCTCGTGGTCGACACGCAGGAACAGCACGCGCAGCTGGTCGTCGCTGAGCAGCGTGTTGCCGAACGAGAGTTCCTGGTCGATCACCTCGAGCCCGCCGCTGGCGAACAGCGAGTGATCCTGCCGGCGCAACGCGGCGTACGACAGGTGGCCTTCGGCGGTGAAAGTGTCGCTGCTGAACGGAGCGCCGCCAAGGTCGGGCTCGCTCCAGCCGAACAGCACGCTGCCCCCGAGTCGCAGCCCGTCGGCGTTGAGCGCAAGGTCGTGAGCGAGGCTCACGATCAGCTGCTCTTCCCAGTCGAACGTGCTGTAGAGGTGGACCGTGGTGCGGTCGCCGAGCCCGATCAGATCGTTGGCGGTCAGCGCGGCATAGCCGCCTTCGCGGCCGGTCTGGCGCGAGCCGAGGTTCTGCGCGCCTGCCACCGCCTCGACCGGCCGGCGTGCAACGACCACGTCGCCGACGACCTCGCCCGGGGCCCGGTCCGCTGAGCGCAGCACGAGGCGGACGTCGTAGCCGGGCAA
Source organism: Croceibacterium sp. (assembly GCA_036519255.1). Lineage (GTDB taxonomy): Bacteria > Pseudomonadota > Alphaproteobacteria > Sphingomonadales > Sphingomonadaceae > Croceibacterium_A. Next base: position 3,462 of record DATDLP010000414.1, on the reverse strand, counting down.
GTCCTCGAGCAGCAGCAGATGGCGCTCGGCATCGCGCGCGTTGAACCACTCGCTGGCGGTGAGCTGTGCGAGGTGGGCCTCGATCAGCCGCCCGGAGTTGCCGGCATCGCCGCGCAGCTGCACTTCGACCAGCCTGGCGGCGAGCACGTCCATCCGCACGGTGCCATTGGCTTCGATCCGCTGCGGCGGGACCTGCACTGCGGCGAGAAAGCCCATGCCGCGCAGGATCGAGGCCGCGCGGTCGCGCACCTCGCACAAGTTGACGATCGGCTGCTCGCTGCCGGCGAACGCGCGCCAGGCCGAATCGAGCGCGCTCGCCGGAACGCCGGGGAGGCCGGTGAACTCGACGGCGGAGAAGGTGACGCGGGTATCGGCGAACGCGGGATCGGCCAGCGGGCACGGGCCGCGCTCGACGTCGCCTTCGACGGTCAGCGTCGAACGGTCCGCGGCCGGCGCCGCGTCGCGGCCGACCGACAGATCCTGCCGCGTGGGCGGCTCGGGGAGCCGCTGCGCCAGCGCGGCTCCGGGAAGCGCCATCGCCGTGGCGGCGAGCATGATCGAGAGGCTTCGCGCGTGCCTGCGGGGCGAACTCGCGACTGACCTCATGTGCAACCCCCACTCGCGAACGAACCGGCGACGGGGCGATGCGCCCGCCGCGATGACAGTCTGCGACCCCTGTGCTCCGCCAGAGCGGCGCGAACGCCTATCCGTCCACGATCATCGTCGTGGTGGAAAGGAGCTCAAGCTGCTGCGTGCAGCCTTTTTGTATCAGTTGTTGTGCCAGCGCCTCGGGCTCCTCGGCCGCGGTGTCGAGCAGCACGAACGTCAGCGTGCCGGCGGCGCCCTCCGGGCCGGAAAGGCCAAAGCTCGCACCGTCGGCGATCGGGAACGCAGCCGTGTCCCAAGTCGCAAGCGTGGCACCGTCGCCGAAAGTGAGCGAGTGGCTCGCGCCGCCTGCATTCGCGCGCAATGTAACCGTGGCTTCCCCCTCCTTGACAGGGCGCCATAGCCGCACACGGTCTACCGCGGGAACGCAGACGGTCCCGGGATGACTGACGTCGACGTACCACAGGTTCGGCGGACGCATCTCCTGCTCGCCGCGAATCGCCCCGGTGCGTACCTGCGAGGCGGTGCGTCGCTGGGTCAGCGCGGCGAACGCGCCGCGCTGGCTCGCGCCGCCCTGCTGGTCGAGCGTGTAGGTGCCGGCGCCGCGCAGCACGCGCGTGCCGTTGCCGTCGAGCACGGTCAGCGTGTCGCCGGCGCGCAGCGCGATACGCTCGCTGTTGCCGATCGACTTGCCGACCGGATAGCTCGCCGCCGAGGGCCCGCTCGCGGACACCACGACGCCCGCCGAAGCCACGGCCGGCGCGAGGGCACAGGCAGCGGCAGCGAGGGCCACGGCCAATCGCTTGCGTTGCGGTAACATCTTGCTCTCACTCCCCTAGAAGAGGACTTCGCAGTCCTATCAAACTTCCCGCCGCGTTGTCAGTGAAAAAGCCTGAGACGGGCGAATCAGCCGAGCACGAATGCAGAACCCTCCGAAAGGTTTCGCGTGCGGTGAAAAAGATTCGCCAGCGCGCTGTCCGCGGGGTGCTTCGCGACCAGCTCGGCGACGAGCGAAATCGCTGCCGCGCGGTCGGTCTCGATCAGCCCGATCGCGCGCTCGAGCGTCGCGCGATCCTCGGCCGGGAAGTCCGGAGCCGGCTCGCAGAGCTCGACCGGGCTCGCCCGCCCGCGCAACACGACCTTGCCCATCGGCCGCCACCAGCCGAGCCCCGAGCGCTCGGCGAACTCGCGGCTCGCCATGACCGAGGATTCGAGTGCCTTGTTCGCCGCCTCAAGCCGCGCGGCGGTGTTCATGCTGTCGCCTAGCGCGGTGTACTGGATGCGGCTCTTGCCGCCGAAGTTGCCGACCACCGCCTCGCCCCAGTGCAGCCCGACGCGGGTCTTTCCGATCGGCGGGACTCCGGGCTCGACGCCGTTGCGGAACTTCTCGCCCGCCTGCCAGATCGCGTAGCCGGCCTTCGCCGCGCGCTCGCCGTCGTCGGGCCGCGCGATCGGTGCGCCCCAGAACGCCACCACCGCGTCGCCGACGAACTTGTCGATCACCCCGCCATGGTCGAGCACGACCTGGCTCAGCATGTCGAGGTAGCGGTTGAGCAGCTTGGCAACCATTTCCGGCGGGATCGCGTGGCTCATCTTGGTGAAGCCCTCGAGGTCGCTGAACAGCACGAAGATCTGCTTCTTCTCGCCGTGCAGCGCGAGCCGCTCGGGGTGCTCGATGATCTCCTCGGCCATCTCGCGCGGCAGGTACTTGCCGAGCGCGCCGTGCGCGAAGCGGCGCTGGACCGCCGTGGATGCGCGCGCGGCGGAGGTGACGGCGGCGAAGGCGACGATCCAGCCGAGTATCCAACCGGCCGCGGGGAGTTGGTAGGTGTCCACGTTCCGCGCATGAAGAATGAACGGAATTCCTACGAGCGCCGCGAACTGAACCGCGAGCAGCGGGTAGATGCGCCACGAGCGCAGCTCGAGCAGGCCGGTCAGCCCTGCGCAGGCCACGAATGCCAGCGCGAGGGACCACAAGGTGATCGGCAGCGGCTTGGGTAGCGGGGCATCGTCGAGCATCTGGGCGATCATTGTCGCGTGGATCTCGATCCCCGGCGGGCTGAACTCGTTGCGGGAGGTTTGGAGCCCGCTCGCGTCGCGCTCCGGTATCCAGCTGGTGATCGGTGTTTTCACGCGGTCGACGTCCACGACGTCGCCGCCGATCAGCACGTATCGTCCCTCGATCAGCGGCGTGAGCGCGGGGATGATGTCGGGATTGACGAAGGTGTCGATCGGCAAAGAGCTGAACACCGGCTGGTCGACGCGCGCTGGCAGTCGATAGCGGATCGCGCCCTCGTAACCGGGCAGGGTCAGCGCGGAGTCGCCGCCGGCCGACAACATCGCCCGGCCGAGCGTCGGCGGCAGGCCCGGGGCGGGACCGGGCCAGTTGCGCGTCACTCCGAAATGGTCCGGGATCACGATCGCGGCGGGCGCGGCCTTGCTGCCGGCCAGCTGCGCCACGAAACTGTCGAGGAAGGTCTGCTGTTCGTGGATGATGTTGTCGGTCGTAGCGTCCGTTCGGGTGTAGCCGACCAGCGTCGGCGTCTTCATCGCGCGCAGCGTGGCGATGAGTTCCTGGTCCTCGTCCTGTGGCTGGTCGAACAGGATGTCGATGCCGATCGCCCTGGCGCTCATCTCGTCAAGGTTTCGCAGGGCTTGGGCCAGCAGACCGCGATCGAGGGGCGAGCGCTTGCGCGCGGTGATCAGGGTCTGGTCGTTGTAGACGACTAGCGCGATGCGATCATCCTGCTCGACCCGCTTGGCGAGGACGAAGCTGCGGAAGTCGAACAGGTCGCGCTCGGCCTCGCCGGTCACCGGCAAAGTCCAGCTGAACCGCGCCAGCAGCACGGCAGCAAG
>DATDLP010000413.1:0-2946 GCA_036519255.1 Croceibacterium sp. | reverse complement strand
TCGGCTTAACTCCGGATTTGGCCTTTGCAAGCGGTCGGGCGCGCTGGCAAGGCGCGAGCCATGAGCCAGACCGATGCGTTTCTCGCCGCCGCCACCGCGCTCCTCGGCGAGCGCGGGCTGACCCGCGATCCCGAACTCGTGCAACCGTGGCTGACCGACTGGCGCGGCCGTTACACCGGCCGGGCGCTCGCCCTCGCCTCGCCCGGGTCGACCGCCGAAGTGGCCGCGCTGATGAAGCTCTGCACCGAATACGGCATCCCGGTCGTCCCGCAGGGCGGCAACAGCGGCATGTCGGGCGGCGCGACGCCCGACGCCAGCGGCGCGGCGATCGTGCTATCGCTGCGCCGGCTGAACGCGATCCGCCGGCTGGACCCGCAGGCGCGCGAGATCACCTGCGAAGCCGGCGTGATCCTGCAGACGCTGCACGACGCGGCCGAGGCCGAGCGGCTGCGCTTTCCGCTGACGCTCGGGGGCAAGGGCTCGGCGACCGTCGGCGGGCTGATCTCGACCAACGCCGGCGGCACGCAAGTGCTGCGCCACGGCTCGATGCGCGCGCAAGTGCTCGGGATCGAGGCGGTGCTGGCCGACGGCAGCGTGTTCGACACGCTGACGCCGCTCAAGAAGGACAACCGCGGGTTCGACCTCAAGCAACTGCTGATCGGCTCGGAAGGCACGCTCGGCGTGGTCACTGCGGCGACGCTGCGGCTGCTGCCCGCGCTGGCCGACCGCGCGGTGCTGTGGGCCGGGCTCGGCGCGATCACCGACGCGCGCGCGCTGCTGCTCCATGCCGAAAGCGTGGCGGGGGATGCGCTCGAGGGCTTCGAGGTCATGCCGCGGCACAGCCTCGCGGCGGTGCTCGCGCATGTCCCGGGCTCGCGCTCCCCGCTGCAAGGCGAGCACGAGTGGCACGCGCTGATCGAGCTTGCGGCCGACGCGTCACAGGCCGCGGCGCTGCCCGAGCTGGCGCGCACGCTGCTCGAAAGCGCGTTCGAGGCCGGGCTGGTCGATGACGCGACGATCGCCGCCAACGAGACGCAGGCCGAGCAGTTCTGGCTGCTGCGCGACGAGATCGCTCCGGCCGAACGCGCGCTCGGCCCGGCGATGCAGCACGACGTCTCGGTGCCCGTCGCGCGCATGGCCGAGTTCGTCGAGGCGGCGTTGCCGCAAGTCGAGGCGCGGTTCCCTGGCAACACCGCGGTCGCCTTCGGCCACCTCGGCGACGGCAACGTCCATTTCCACGTTCTCGCGCCCAAAGGTGCGGTGCGCGGGCAATGGGAGCTGGACGAAGGCAAGGCGATCAGCGGCTTCGTGCACGACCTGGTGACGCAGTGGGGCGGCTCGATCAGCGCCGAGCACGGCATCGGCCAGCTCAAGCGCGACGAGCTCGCGCGGCTCGGCGATCCGGTGCACCTGGCGATCCTGCGCAGCGTCAAGCATGCGCTCGATCCGCACGGCCTGCTCAACCCGGGCAAGCTCGTACCCACGCCAGATTGACCTGGGCGCCAGACGGGTTGCGCCTGAGAGGATCGCCTTATAAAGCCGCGCGACGCACGTGCGGAGTCCCGACACAAGCGACCAGCCTTACCGGAGAGAGACGATGGCCAGCGCGCCGCAAGCCCAACTGCCCCTGTTCTACAAAGACCTGATGCCGCTCAACAGCCGCGACCACGGCACCTGGCATGCGCGCACGGTCGACAAGGCCGCCTGGATCGGTGGCCAGCACGCGATCCCGCTGACCGTCGACGAGTTCTCGCAGGCCCAGCGCAACTTCCCGATCGTGTTCTCCGCCGGCGAAACGCCTGTGCCGCTGGCGCTGATGGGGCTCAACGAAGGCGTCAACGTGTTCTTCGACAGCGAAGGCGCGCAGACCGACGACGCCTACGTGCCGGCCTATATCCGCCGCTATCCGTTCCTGCTCGCCCGGCTGCGGCAGGATGCCGACGAGATGTCGCTGTGCTTCGACCCCTCGAGCGACGTGCTCGGCGAGTTCGAGGACGGCCAGGCGCTGTTCGCCGACGGCGAGCCGACCGACCACACCAAGAGCCTGCTGAGCTTCTGCGAGCAGTTCGAGGGGGCCGGAGCGCGCACCCAGGCGTTCATGGAAGAGATCAACAAGGCCGGGCTGCTGATGGACGGCGAAGTCGCGATCCAGCAGAACGACAAGCCCGACCAGCCGTACGTCTATCGCGGCTTCAAGATGATCAACCAGGAAAAGCTGCGAGAGCTCGACGCCGAGCAGGTCAAGCAGTGGAACGACAGCGGCCTGCTGCCGCTGATCTACGCGCACCTGTTTTCGCTCGACCTGATGCGGGTGATCTTCGCCAAGCAGACGATGCAGGGCAAGGGTCCGGGCGCGCCCAACGGCGCCGCCGCCTAAGGGGACGTACCGAGTCCCCCTCCCCCTTGCGGGAGGGGGACTCCCCCCCTTGAAGCCTCCAGAATATCGATTACATATGAGCGGTCCGGCCGGCGCTTCCCTCATGGCCCGGTCGGATAGGTGCGCTTCGGCGTACCTCCTCCCTGAACCTTGGCCACCTCGTGCTTGCACGAGGTGGTTTTTTCATGTGCGGTAGAGCTCGGACCTATTCGGCTGCCTGCGGCAGGCTCCGGCCGGCCACCAGCTCTCCGGCCATGCGCCGCACCAGACCCGCCAGCACGCGCACTACGGCGGCCAGCCCCGGCCCCGGCTCGCGCAGCTGCGCATCGAGATAGGCCGAGCGGCAGATCTCGACCTGCAGCGCGTGCACCCCGCGCGAGCTCGCGCCGTGGCGGTCGAGCACATAGCCGCCGGCGTAAGGCCGGTTGTGCGCCGCACGGCGGCCGCAGGCTGCGAAATGGTCGAGCGCCGCGGCGCTGAGCGATCCCTCGCACGACGCGCCGAACCGGTCGCCGAGCACGAAGTCGGGCGCCGCGTCGGCCCCGCGCTTGGGCCCCAGTGGCGGCATC
>DATDLP010000412.1:0-2795 GCA_036519255.1 Croceibacterium sp. | reverse complement strand
ATGGAGGCGTTTGCCGAGCGCGCGCGTAACGAGCTGCTGGCTACGGGCGAGAAGGTACGCAAGCGGACGGTCGAGACGCGCGACGACCTGACGGCGCAAGAGCGCCAGATCGCGGGCCTGGCCCGCGATGGGCTTACGAATCCGGAGATCGGTGCGCGGCTGTTCCTCAGCCCGCGGACTGTTGAGTGGCATCTGCGCAACGTGTTTACCAAGCTCGACATCCGCTCCCGCCGCGCGCTGGCTGACGCACTGCCCAGCTCCGACTCTCAGCTGGTCCCGGCCTGATCGGAAGCATCCGGCTGCTGCTGACCGGCCGAGCCGATCGCCCCACCGCGGAAGCGCGGGCGGGATGAGGCTCGAGGCGGGGTTCGTACGGCTGCCGATGCACGAGTTCCTCGGTGCCGCAGACGCGGCAGACCAGAAGGAAGCTGAGCAGCTGCTGGTCGCGGTCGTACGGCCTGGCCCGAGTGGTCGGACGTGCTCACGGCGCGTACCTGAACGGATGGCGTAACGCGTCGCCGGCGTTCTCGCCTGGGACGGGGAACACGAGCAGGCACGCGGTGCGGCTGTCAGCTACGACGATCTGCGTGTTCGGGCTGGACATGGGCTAGGCGCCGGCGGGTTGGAAGAGCTCGATCGGGTTGCCGGCGGGATCGTCGAGCAGGATCTGCTGGCCGCCCGGGCCGGTGACGATGTCGTTGCGGAAGCTCAGCCCCGCGGCTCGCAGCCGCTCGACTTCCTCGACGAGGTCCTCGACTATCAGGTGGATGCGGTTCCAGCCGCCGGGTCGGGGTGTGCGCCCGTCGGGCATCGGTCGTCCGGCCGAGCTGGCGGGGCCGCTCAGCAACAGACGCAGGTGGCCCCGGACGACGTCGGCGAACGCGGGGGCGGCGCTGGAGCGCAGCTCAAAGCTGAAGTGGGTGGTGTAGAAGGCGACGGCGTTCTCGACGTCGTCGACCATGTAGCGGACGTTGACGAACTCGTCAGGCATGCTCGGTGACCTCCTGGGAGTCGGTGGTCTGTTTGATCGCGTCGAGCAAAAAGCCGATGCGCGTCTCAAGCTCAGCGGCTGTGCGCTCGAAGGTGGGCAGGGTCTCGTCCTCGGTTCCGGGCTCGCGTGCCGGATCGGGGACGCTCCAGTGGATCGCCTGCGGTGAGCCGGGGAACTCGGGGCAGATCTCGCGCACGCGGTCGCAGAGACTGATCACGTAGTCAAAGCGCCGGCCGGTGAACTCGCTGAGGTGCTTGGAACGGCCGCCCGCGAGATCGATCCCGCGCTCGCGCATCACCCGCACCGCGTTGGGATGCAGTGGCTTGGGATGGCTGCCCGCGCTGGCCGCGCGCACCGCGCCGGCGGACAGCTGTTCGGCCAGCGCCTCGGCCATCTGGGAGCGCGCGCTGTTGCCCGTGCAGAGAAACAGCACGCGCGCTCGTCCCAAGCCGCGGCCCCGGCCGGGGTGTGAGCCGACGGCCGACGCCAGGCCCGGGTGCAGCGAGGCGCCGGCGCTGCCGAGCAACTCACCGCAACGCGCCAGCTCGAGCACGTAGTAGGTGTCACGGCCGTCGGCGAGGCTGCGGCGCGCCGAGACCACTCCGCCGTCGCGCAGCTGGCGCAGGTGGTAGGAGACCAGGCTCTGGCGCTGCCCGGCCAGCTCGCACAGCTCGCCGACACGCCGATCGCTGCGCGCCAGTTCGCTCAGCAGCCGCCAGCGCACCGGGTGGCACGCCAGCCGCAGAAACCGCGGCGGTGAGGGCGTGTTGGCTCGTGCCGTGGTGATCACCCCGCCGGATAATACATCAAGCTGATTTGATGCGTCATGCCGGCCCGGCCCGCTGCTCGGCGCCGCAACGATCGAGATGCGAGCGTCTCGAGCGCCGCTGCCAGACACTCGGGTTGGACAAAGGACAGGCGTCTCGCACGACGCCGCCGTTGCTTCCACAAAATCGCGCATTGGGTAAGCGGCATGCGGCCGCCGGAGGTACACGGAGAGCAAATAAGGCCTGATCACGTTTGCCACTATTGATGGCGTGACCACCACTACGCCGGCCGCGAGCTGGCTGCGAAGCGCCGATCCCTGGCGCGACACCGACGTGATCGACGAGCGCGCCGCGCGCTTCGGACAGGCGACGACGGGGGTGGTGGCCCTGCTCGGCGCCGTCCTCGGCTGGCCGCTCGCCTGGGGGCTGATGTCGGCCCAGCTCTTCGTCGGACTAACCCTCGGGCGCCGCTGGTGCATCCCCTGCGTCGCCTACTTCACGCTGCTGCAGCCGCGCTTCGGCGAGGGGTCCCTGGAGGACTCCCGACCACCGCGCTTGGCGAACATGATCGGCACCGTCTGTCTTGGTTCGGCTGCGCTCTTGTGGTGGCTCGGCTCGCCGGCGGCTGGGACGGCGATTGCCAGCCTGGTCGCATTCCTCGCCCTAGTCTCGGCGAGCACGGGGTTCTGCGCGGGCTGCGAGATCTACAAGTTGACGGCGAAACTGCGTGGGATCTCCCCCACGCATCACGACCGCGTCGATCCTTCCGATCTCCCCGGGCTCGACGCTGCCACATGCAGCTTCGTCGAGTTCATGCATCCGCTCTGCTCGGAGTGCCAGGATTGGGAGCAGCGCTTGCTGGCCACGGGTGACCGGCTACTCAAGGTGGATGTCCGCGACCGGCCCGACCTCGCCAAGAAGTACGGGATCACGATCGTGCCCACCGTCGTGGCGGTCGCTTCCAGCGGCGAGGTGCTCGAGCGCCTCGCTCCCTAGGGTCCCGCGCGGGGCAAGGCGGCCGTTCGAGCGCAAGGTCG
>DATDLP010000411.1:0-3318 GCA_036519255.1 Croceibacterium sp. | reverse complement strand
CTGCGCCGCGTCACCGGAATGACGGTCGGGCCGTTCCTCAAGGCCAACGTGACGAAGCCGCTCGCGGCCGAATACTACATCGGCGGCATGGACGAGCAGCAGCAGGCGCATGTCGCCGAAGTGCTGCCCAACACCGGCGCGCGGCTGTTCGCGGCCAAGGACCAGGCCGTCCCGGCCAAGCCGACCACCCCCGAGGGCTGGCAGGACGGCGCGGTGCTGCGCAGCTTCGCCTTCCTGCAGAACCCGCACGAGCCGTGGCACACGACGATGAACTCGCCGGTCTGGCGCACGTGCGAGATCGCCAGTGGCTCGGGCCACGGCAACGCCCGCGGCGTGGCGCGGATCTACGGCGCGACGGTCGGCGAGGTCGACGGCGTCTCGCTCCTGTCGAAGGCCCAACTCGAGCGCATGATCACCGAGCAGCACAACCAGACCGAGCTGCTGCAGGAGCGCCCCTACCACCAGGCGATGGGCGTGCTGCTCAACACGCCCGAGGCGGTCTACATGGGCCCGAACATGCGCAGCTTCGGCCACCACGGGCTCGGCGGCTCGATCGGCTTCGGCGATCCCGATGCGAAGCTCGGGTTCTCGTACTGCTGCAACCAGATGCACGCGGTCGGCACCAACGGGCCGAGGGCGCGGCGGCTGATCGATGCGGTCTACGGGGTGGTCGGGTGAACAACCAACCCGTCATCCCGGCGAAAGCCGGGACCTCGTGCCTTCGGGCGCAGCGTTTGCGGCACACGGTCCCGGCTTTTCGCCGGGATGACGCGATAAGGGATTGAAGGACGCAAGAATGGACCAAGACCTCTACGACAAAGGCATGAAGATCCGCCGCGAGGTGCTCGGCGACGCCTACGTCGACCGCGCGCTCGCCAGGTCGGGCCCGTTCAACGACCCGCTGCAGGAGCTCGTCACGACGTACTGCTGGGGCTGGTGCTGGGGCCGCGAGGGGCTCGAGAAGCGCGACCGCAGCCTGATCAACCTGGCGATGATCGCGGTGCTCAACCGCCACAACGAGTTGAAGGCGCACATCCGCGGCGCGCTCAACAACGGGCTCAGCCGCGAGGAAATCCGCGAGGTGCTGCTGCAGGTCGGCATCTACGGCGGCATCCCGGCGACCGTCGACAGCTTCCGCCTCGCCAACGAGGCGTTCGCCGAGATCGACGCGGAGTCCGAATGATGGAACTGCGCGAACGCATGGCGATCGAACGCGAGTGCGGCCGGCTGCCGCTGCTGTTCGCGCGCTACGCCGACAACGGCGACCACGCCGCGCTGGCCAACCTGTTCACCGAGGACTGCGAGTTCGCCCGCCCGTTCCAGCCCGAGCATCCGTTCTATGGCCGCGACCGCGTGCAGGCGATCTTCCGCGACCGCCCGCCGATCCTCGTGCGCCACCTCGTGACCAACGTGCTGGTCGACGTGATCAGCAAGACCGAGGCGCGCGGATCGAACTACCTCGCCATGCTGTCGAGCCACGCCTCGACGGTGCCGCCGCAGGAGGCCGGCGCGCTCTACGTCGGCGGGTTCGAGGACCACTACGTCAAGGTCGGCAAGCACTGGCACTTCAAGAGCCGCTACGGCCGCGTGGTGCTGCACCAGGGCGGCGCGATGCCGAACATTCCCGCTCCCACCCCCGAAGCAAGAGGCCTGAAATGACCGTCACTGCCGCCAACGCCAACGAGCAGCTGGTGCTCGACTTCTTCGAGGTGCTCTCGTCGGGCGATCTCGAGGCCTTGCGCGCGTTCTACCACGAGCACTCGGTGTGGGAGCCCAAGGTCAAGGACATCGCCGGGGCCGGCAAGCACATCGGCATGGACATCATCGACAAGTTCCTCGCGCCGGTGCGCGGCATGTTCGCGCCGGGCGATCCCAAGGTCCACGTGCAGAACATGTTCTCGGCCGGGCCGTTCGTGTGCGTCGAGAGCTTCTCGACCGGCACCACGCTCGACGGGCTGGTCTACGAGAACGACTACTGCTGGGTGTTCGAGGTCTCGAACGGCAAGATCGACGCGATGCGCGAATACATGGACAGCCACTACACGGCCAAGCTGTTCGGGATGGAGTGATGGCACGGCCAGAAATGCGCTTTTCCGGCCAGCCGATCCTGATCTCCGGCGCCGGGCGTGGGCTCGGCGAGGGGATCGCCCGGCACCTTGCGCGCGAGGGTGCGATCGTTGGAGTCGCCGACGTCAACGGCCAGACCGCGCGCGACGTCGCGGCGGCGATCGCGGACAGCGGCGGCAAGGCTTTCGCCTACGAGGCCGACCTCGGCCGGCGCCAGGCGTTCCTCGACGTCGCGGCGGCGTTCGCGCGCGACGCGGGGCCGCTGCGCGCGGTGATCAACAACGCTTCGGTGCTGGTCTACGAGCCGATCGAGGCGGTCACCGAGGAAACGCTCGACCGGATGCTCTCGGCCGGGCTCAAGAGCGTGTTCTGGGGTGTGCAGGCGTTTCTCGCCCACCGCGACGAAAGCGCGACCGGCAACATCCTCAACTACTCCTCGCCCGTCGCCTACCGCGGCCGGCCCAACACCGGCGCCTACACCACGATCAAGGCCGGCATCGCCGGGCTGACCAAGGTGCTCGCCGGCGAGCTCGGCCCGCGCGGCATCCGCGTCAACGCGATCGCTCCGGGCTCGGTGCCGACTCCCGCGACCGAAGGCTTCGTGACGCCGGAGCAGTACGAGCAGCGCGCCAAAAACATCCCGCTGCGCCGCAACGGCACGCCCGAGGACGTCGCGGCGGCGGCGGCGTTCCTGCTGTCGGACGAGGCGGCGTTCATCAACGGGGCCATGCTCGCCATCGACGGCGGCATCATCGCGGCGGGGTGACGGCAATGGATCCGATGCAGGCGCGACCAATCCCCCTCCCGCTTGCGGGAGGGGCCAGGGGTGGGCCAGTCCGGTCGACCTCACACGCCCATCCCCGGCAAGCGGGAGGGGAGGAGTGACGGCAAGTTGTCAGAAATCGGGCTGTCTTTGTAGGATTTGTTCTGCCAACGTTCCGCCCGTGTCGCGCCGGTCCGTCGGCTCGCCCTCCGCTGTCGGGAAGGCGTCCATGGCCACTGCGAACATTGGGACCATTCGCGCCCGGAGCATCGCCGCATGACCGGAATCTGGCATGAGCGAATCGACACGCTGCGCGAGGTGATTCGCGCCGACATCGCCCGCGGCGACTACTTCGGCGCAGTGCTGACCGCCGGCCGCGGTGGCGAGGTGGTCTTCGCCGAAGCGCTCGGGGCCGAGGATGCCGCGGGCGAGAAGCCGCTCCGCTACGACAACGTGTTCTCGATCTTCTCGGTCACCAAGGCCTTCAC
>DATDLP010000410.1:0-2130 GCA_036519255.1 Croceibacterium sp. | reverse complement strand
GCCGCGACGCTGATCGCAGCCGCCGCGAACTGACCTTCGCGGGGCCTTCGGGCCCCGCGCATCAAGGAGATTCGATGCCCCATCACACACCGCTGATCGCAACCATCGTGCTCGGCCTCGTCGCCGCGTTCTTCATGGGCGCGATCGCCCATCGCCTGCGAGTCTCGCCGCTCGCCGGGTACCTGTTCGCCGGCGTGCTCGTCGGCCCGTTCACCCCCGGCTTCGTCGCCGACGCCGCGCTGGCCAACGAACTGGCCGAGATCGGCGTGATCCTGCTGATGTTCGGCGTCGGGCTGCACTTCTCGTTGCGCGATCTGCTGTCGGTGAAGGCCATCGCAGTGCCCGGCGCGCTGGTGCAGATCGCGGTCGCCACCGCGCTCGGTCTCGGGCTGGGGCTCGCGCTCGGCTGGTCGCCGGCGGCCGGGCTGCTGTTCGGGCTCGCGCTGTCGGTGGCGAGCACGGTCGTGCTGCTGCGGGCGCTGCAGACGCGCGATCTGGTCAACACCGAGCGTGGACGGATCGCGGTCGGCTGGCTGATCGTCGAGGACCTGGCGATGGTCATGGCCCTGGTGCTGCTGCCGCCGCTCGCCGGGCTGCTCGAAGGCGGGACCGCCGACGGCGGCATCGCCCTGATCTTCGGGATCACGCTGCTCAAGATCGTCGGCTTCGTCGCCTTCATGCTGATCGTCGCGCGGCGCGCGATCCCGGCCGCGCTGCACTGGGTGGCGCACACCGGCTCGCGCGAGCTGTTCCGCCTCGCGGTGCTGGCGATCGCGCTCGGCGTGGCGTTCGGCGCGGCCTATGTGTTCGACGTCTCGTTCGCGCTGGGCGCGTTCTTCGCCGGCATGATTCTCGGCGAAACCCAGCTCAGCCGTCGCGCCGCCGAGGAGACGCTGCCGCTGCGCGACGCTTTCGCGGTGCTGTTCTTCGTCTCGGTCGGCATGCTGTTCGCTCCCGCGGTGGTGATCGAGCAGCCGTGGCCGCTGCTCGCGACGTTTCTGATCATCGTGCTGGGCAAGTCGATCGCCGCGTTCGCGATCGTCCGCGTGTTCGGCCATTCGACGCGCACGGCGCTGACGATCGCCGCCAGCCTCGCGCAGATCGGCGAGTTCTCGTTCATTCTGGCCAGCCTCGGCACCGGGCTCGGAATCCTGCCGCCCGAAGGCCGCGACCTGATCCTCGCCGGGGCGATCCTGTCGATCTTCGCCAATCCGTTCGTGTTCACGGCCGTCGCGGGCCGGCTCGCCGCGCGCGAAGCCGCGAAAGGCCGCGAGCCTGCCGACGGGCAGGGTTCGTCCGGGCCCGCCGAGCGCGGCGAGACGATACTGGTCGGCTACGGCCGGGTCGGGACGCTGGTCGCCGCCGGGGCGCGCGAGGCGGGGTGGGCGCTGACCATCGTCGAGGACCAGGCCGACCTCGCGCGCGGCGCGCTCGACGATGGGTTCGCCGTGGTCGTCGGCAACGCGGCGGATCCGCACGTGCTGCGCGAGGCGGGGATCGAGCAGGCGACCAGGCTGGTGATCGCCATTCCCGAAGGCTTCGAAGCGGGTGCCATCGCGCAGCGCGCGCAGCAGATGCACCCGGGTCTGACCATCCTCGCCCGCGCGCACTCCGACGACGAGGTCGCCCATCTGCAGCAGCGCGGGGTGCAGCATGTGGTGATGGGCGAACGCGAGATCGCCGCGCGCATGCTGGGGCTGGTCGCACGCGGGGGCCTTCCGGCGCCGACGAGCTAGGGCTATGGCAACGGCCGGCGTGGCAGGAGGACGGGGACGATGGTTCAGGCGCTCTGCCGATGACCCGGCGCGAGGGGCTGCGTCTCGCGCTGGCGCTGCTGGTCGGCGCCGCGCTCGCGTTTCCCGCGGGGCTGCTCGTCGCCGGGCTGGGCGACGATCCGGCCGATGATCGCCCGCGCGCGCGCGCCGCGGCTGCTCCGGCCGTGCGTGACGTCTACTCGCCCGCGCTGCGCAGCGATCCGTGGTTCATCGAGCGCCAGCGCGCCGGGATCGAGGCGCTCGAAAGCCACTGCCGGGAGAGCGGCGAGAACTGCGCCGAGGCGCGCGCGGCGCGGCGCTGGCTCGACGAGCAGGCTGGGCCCTAGAGTGCTTCCTCTCTATTCATAATCCGTTC
>DATDLP010000409.1:0-2365 GCA_036519255.1 Croceibacterium sp. | reverse complement strand
CGCTCTCCGGACGGCGCGACGAGTTCGAGGCTGCCCTCACGAGCGCGGCGGTGTGGGTGCTGGTCGCGACTGCGCTGCTGCAGATCATCGCGCTCGTCGCGCGCAGTGAGGCGTGGCACCTGACGATCGAGGCGGCCGGCGGGCGCGTTGACCGCCGCGTCCTGTATCGCGCGTCGAGCATGCAGGTGCTCGGCAGCGTGATCAACGGCCAGCTGGGCGTCGCCGCGCGGATCGCGGCCCTGCGCCACTCCTCGCCGGTCGTCAGCCCGCAGGTGCCGACGCTGATCGCCGCCGAGTTCCCGATCCTCGCCGTCGAGGCGATCCTCGCCGCGCTGGCCTCCTTCACGCTCGTGGCCCCGCTCGGCCTCCCGTGGTGGCTTCCGCTCATCGCCCTCGGGGTGATCGGTGCGCTCAGCGCGGGCTTGCGGCAGCTGGCCCTGCGGAAGGGCCGCGAGCTGTGGCGGGGACTCGCGGTGCTGCACAGCGTGCGCGGCGGCGGCCGCGTCATCGGCTTCGTGCTGGTCGCGGTGTTCGCGCAGATCTTCCGCAACTGGCTGTTGCTGCGTGCCGTCGGTGTCGATGCGTCCTTTTTCGATGCGATTGCCGTGTTGATCGCCGTGGTGACGCTCGGGCAACTTCCGGTCGGTCCCAGCGTCGGCGCGGCGGCGGCGGTGCTGATCCTCGGCAGCCACGGCGTGGCGTCGGCAGCGGCCGCCGGGGTCCTGATGACCGTGACCGGCACCGTCGGCGGATTGTGCTTCGCCGCCTGGGCCGGCGCCGACCGGCTGTGGTTGCGCGCCCGCCTGCGAAGAGCGCGAACGGAAACCGAGCGACCGCGCTGACGCGGGCCGGCGCGGACGTGCGGGTGCGCCACTTAGCTCGAACGTGTGTTTGGGTCACGCGCGGGCTGGGCAACGTCGCCGGGATCACACGCTCGCCCACCATGCGATTGGAATCTATGAGTCAGTCCGAGCCGCAGAAGCACAAGCAGAAGATCGTGCAGTACCTCAAGGAGGCGCGCGCCAGCGAACGCGCGCTTGAGCGCGTCCTGCAGTCGCAGATCGCGATGACGCCCCGCGGGTCCTACCGCAACGCGCTCGAGACGCATCTGCGCGAGACGCGGGACCACGCGGAGCGCGTCGGCCGGCGCCTGAAGGAGCTCGATTCGGGGTCGAATCCGCTGATGGCGGTGTTCGGCGCCATCGAGATCGCCGCCGGGCAGGTGCTCGCCTTGGGCAAGACCCCGTTCGATCTCGTGCGCGGCTCCGGCGGGCAGGAGAAGGCTCTCAAGAACGCCAAGGACGCCTACGCCACGGAGGCGTTGGAGATCGCGACATACACCGCGCTCGAGCACCTGGCCCGTGACGCCGGCGACGCCCAGACCGCCGACCTCGCCGCCGCCCTGCGTGCCGACGAGGAGCGCATGCAGCAGCGGATCCTGCGCGAGCTCCCGAGGCTCACCGCGGCCGTCGTCCGTGCCGACGTCAGGGGCAAGCCCGCCTACGACGTGAGCGAGACCGGCGCCGCGGACGCCGCCCGCGACGTTGGCGAGGCGACGAAGACCAGGGCGCGCAAGGCGGCCGCCGGCGCCAAGCGCAGCGCTCGCCAGACCCGCAAGGTTCCCGGTGTCGCGCAGGCCGAGCGACAGGCCAAGGGCGCCGTGGCCGGCGAGGGCGATCTGCCCATCGCACGCAATGACTCGCTCACGGCCGACGAGGTCACCAGCCGGCTGCGCGAGCTCTCCCAGATCGATCGCGCCAAGATCGATTCCTACGAGCGCCGGCACCAGAACCGCAGCACGGTCCTTGACCGGATCGGCGGGCTGCGCGGCAACGAGCCGTGGCCCGGCTATGACGAGCTGACGGTCAACGAGATCCAGTCGGCGCTCTCCGACGGCGACGACGAGCGCGCCCAGCAGGTCCGGAGCTATGAGCGCGACCACAAGGATCGCGCGGGCGTCGTCCAAGCCGCCGAGCGCGAACTCAGCAACGCCTGACGGCCCCGGCCGGTCCCGATCTCCGCGCGACGGCCGCCTTGCGCGCGCCGCGCACGGAGAACGCGCCCAACAGGCAGGCTGGGTGGGATGCGTTTCCTGCGACGTCGACGCACGTCCGGGCCTGCGGTCGCGCCGACGGCACGCCCGTCGACACCGCCGGCACCGACCGTCGCCGCGGAACCGGATTTCAGCGACCTCGAGAATCAGGCGCGCTATCACCGCGATCGGGCTGCCTTGTACCGCGCGAGGATGCACGGGTCGGGGGACACCAGCGTCGGGCGTCTCCAGGAGCTCGAGCGCGCGGCGGCGGCCGCCGACGAGCGGTTGCGGACCGCTCGGCGGCTGGGCGGTCCGTAGCGCGGCGCGCGG
>DATDLP010000408.1:0-6347 GCA_036519255.1 Croceibacterium sp. | reverse complement strand
CCCCTCCCCGAGACAAGCTCGGGGAGGATTTGGGGCTTTATGCCTCCGCCAGCGCCGTCAGCGCCGGCCCGTTGAGCACCGCACCGTCTGGCGCGAACTGCGAGCCATGGCACGGGCAATCCCAGCATTGCTCGAACGGGTTCCAGTGCACGATGCAGCCGACGTGGGTGCACACCGCCGAGCGGCGGATCAACTCCCCCTCGAGCGTGCGGTACGCGGCGATCTTGCTCGTGCCCTCGCGCACGATCCCGCCGGTCCCGGGCGCCAGTCCGTCGGCCGAAGCGAGCTCGCCTGGCTCGGCATGCCGCGGCACCACATGCTCGGCAAGGTTCTTCACCGCGCCCACCAGCCCCTCGGCGAACTCCTTGAGCGCGGTCAGCGAGGCCGGCTTGCGCGAAGGGTCGAGCACCTCGGCGAACCGGCTGTGCTCGCCGAGGATCAGCGGCGCGATCGTCAGCGCGCCGGCGACGCCGTTGGTGATCCCCTGCCCGCTGTCGCCGGTGTGGACATAGACGTTGCCCTCGCCCGGATTGCGCCCCGAGAACGGCAGGAAGTCGTCGGTCTCGAGCACCTGGCCCGACCAGCTGTACTCGATCGCGCCGAAGCCCGGGTAGCGCTGCCGCGTCCACTCGTCGAGCGCGGCGATCCGCCGGTGCATGTCGCTCGCCTCGCCCGAGCGGTGGTCCTCGCCGCCGACGATCAGCCAGTCCTCGCTCTCGCTCAGCTCCTGGATGCGCACGTAGTGATAGGCCTCGAGCGTATCCCACAGCAGCGCATCCGGCACCGAGCCCTTCGGCACTCGCCCGGCGATGGCGTAAGTCCGCATCGGCACCTGCTTGGTGTGCAGCTCGACCCGGTTGTTGACCGGCGAATTGGTGGCGAACACCGCAGCCCCCGCGCGGATGCGCGGCCCGGCCTCGGTCTCGATCACAACTCCGCCGTCCTCCTCGCGATGGTCGACATAGGCCGTGTCGGCGAACAGCCGTCCGCCATGGCGCACGATCGCGGCCGCCAGGCCAGCGAGATAGCGCGTCGGGTGGAACCGGCCCTGATCGGGGAAGCGCAGGCAACGCCCGCTGTCGAGCCCCGGCATCGGCGCGCGCTCGGCCCATTCGACGGTAACGCCGAGCGTGCGGCACGCCTCGAACTCGCGCTCCAGCAGCTCGAGCCCGGCTTCCTCCGATGGAATGGTGAACCCGTCGAGCCGGCGGAAATCGCACGCGATGTTCTCATCGCGGCACACCGCCTCGATCCGGTTGATCGCCGCGACCTGGCTCTCGTGATAGCGCCGCGCCTCGTCCTCACCGCGCGTGTCGATCAGCTCGTGGTAGAAGTCGTCGATCTCCGAGGCGAGGTGCGCGGTGGTGCGCGCGGTCATCCCGCTGCCGATCTTGCCGCGGTCGATCACGATCACCGAGCGGCCGAGCCGGGCTAGCTCGTACGCGGTCGACAGTCCGGCGATCCCCGCACCCACCACGACCACGTCCGTCTGCGCGTCCTGCGCCAGCGGCGGCGCCTCGGCCACCGGCGTCTCGTTCATCCACAGCGAACGGCTGTGCTCGTCTCCGACATTCATCGCGGCCTCTCCTTCTGCGAAGGAAATGGCCGCGCGCGGGGCGCGGTTCCGCAGCTTAACCTGGATTGGAATCAGAAAGGGCGGCCCACTGGACCGCCCTCTCGAACTCTTGTCGGAAGGGGCGCTTACGCGTCCTTCTTCTTTAGCGACAGCCCACCGAAGCGCTTGTTGAACTGCGCCACACGCCCGCCCTGGTCGACCTGGCGGCTGCCGCCGGTCCACGCCGGGTGGCTGGTCGGGTCGATGTCGAGCGCCAGCGTGTCGCCTTCCTTGCCCCAGGTGGAGCGGGTCTCGAACACGGTGCCGTCGGTCATCTGCACCTTGATCGTGTGGTAGTCGGGATGGATATCGGCCTTCATCGAATTCGGTCCTTCGTGCGAGAGGCCGGTTCCGACCGGCCAGCAATGTCGGGAAAGGCGCGCCCATAGAGGCGGACGCGGCGAATGGCAACACCCGACCCGCTTGCGCCGGCGGTCCGCAAGCGGACGCGAGACGTCAGAGCAGGAAGAAGATCGAATTGCCGAAGTTGTGCATCACGACCGGCAGCGCCACGCTGCCCGTGCGGATGCGCAGCCAGACCGCGATGAGCGATGGCAGGGCGGTCAGCGCCATGGTCAGCGGATCGAACGCGAAGCCCGCCTCCGAGTAGCTGAACGCATGCGCGAGCCCGAACAGCGCGCACGAGAACACGGCGCCCCAGCCCCACTCGACGCCCAGAAAGCGGACCCGACCGCGAAAGGCCCGGTCGAGCGCGAACAACAGCAGCCCGCGGTAGAACAGCTCCTCCTCGAGCCCGGGCATGGTCAGCTGGAATGCGATCTCCTCGCCGTCGGGCGAACTCCCGGGGAATGCCAGCGCCAGCGCAACGAACAGCGCGAGGTAGAGCAGCACCACCGGAGCAGCCCGCTTGAGGCTGCCCGGCGCCTGCGCGAGCGTCAGGCCGCACCGGGCCCACCCGAAGGCCGGCAGGGCGGCAATAGCCAGCGTCGCCGCCAGCGCGGCCAGCTGCCCTGCCAGTTCCAGTCGCCGGCCAGGACATCCGGAACCAGGCCGTAGCCGCGGGTCAGCAAGGCATCGTTGAGCGCTACAAGGGCTGCCGCCACGAGCAGCCAGCGAAACGAGAAGGCGCGCCTCCGGGCCAGGCCGGCGATCGTTCCCGCCGCCAGCAGCATCGCGAGGATTGCGGCGATCGCGATCAGGCCGTCCATCGCGGTTTCGCCCGGGGCGGAGGCTCAGCCGCCGGCCGGCGGATCGGCCACCATCGCCGTGAACTGGACCTCGCAGGTCAGCTTGCCCTCGACGCTGGCCTTGCCCCAGAACTTGCACACCCGCGTGCGCTTCTGGAGGAAGCCGACGTTGAGGTCGAGCAGGCACCCGGGCTCGACCGGCGCGCGGAACTTGGCTTCCTCAATGGCCATGAAATAGACCAGCTTGCCCGAGCCGGCGAGCTGCAGCGTCTCGATCGCGAGGATCGCCGCGGCTTGCGCCAGCGCCTCGATCTGCAGCACCCCGGGCATGATCGGCCGGCCCGGGAAATGCCCCTGGAAGAACGCCTCGTTGAAGCTGACCGCCTTGACCGCGTGGATTTCCTCGTCGATCCGCAGGTCCTTGACCCGGTCGACCAGCAGCAGCGGATAGCGGTGCGGCAGGGCATTGAGGATCTGCGCGATGTCGTAGCTGCGCACGGCGCCAGCCTCGGCGATTTCCTCGTTCATGCCCTGCCCCGAGCCGTCTCTGGACCTCAGCGGCCCTGGACCGGCGTAGCCGGCGCGGCCTGCTGTTGCGCAGCCTGCTGCGCCGCGGCATTGACCAGCAGCTGCTGGATTTCCTGGAACAGCGTAACCGACTGCCGCTGCGGCTGCCATCCGGCGGGCACGCTGGTCGAGACCGTCGGCACGAGCGTGTTCAGCTGCGCGGTGATCTCGTCGGTCACGTCGGCCGCCTCGGCCGCATAGACCACCGAGCCCGGCGTGACGATCAGCGACACGTTGTTCGCGGTGACCACGTTCTGCACCGCGGTGCCGTACTGCATGGCGATCTGCTCGATCGCGTAGATCCGCGCGAGATTGATCGGCTGCTGGGTCTGCTGGACGGTCTGCTCGAGCGTCTGCAGCTGCTGCACCGCGGTGGCGTTGGCCTGCGCCGCGGTCTGCTCGGCGTCGCTCATCTGGCCGTCGCCGTTGGTGTCGAACTGGCGCACCAGCGCGTCGCGCTGCTGCTGCAGCTGGTCGAGCTGCGTGCGCTGCGCGGCGAAGGTGGTGCCGATCTGCTGGTAGGCGTTCTGCAGCGCCTGCGAGCTGGCGATCGCGATCGACGGGTCGGTGACGCCGACGCCGTTGACTTGCGCCGCGGCGGGAGCGGCCAGCGCGGCCGTCAGCGCAAGCGCGGAAAGGGCGAGAGGAAGCGATTTCATCAGAATTGGGTTCCTACGTTGAACGAGAAGCGCTTGGTGTCGTCGCCCTCGTATGAAACAAGCGGATATGCGATGTTGATCCGGAACGGGCCGAACGGCGAATTCCAGTTGACGCCGACGCCGATCACCACGCGCGGCTTCCAGGTGTCGCCATAGAACTCTTCGACGTACGGCGGAAGCGAGCTGCCGCGCGGAGCGTTCTGGTTGGTCGGAAGGCACGCCGGCGGATTGGGATTGACCGCGTTGATCGTGATCGAGCTCGACGTCGGGACGCAGACCGTGCCGGTCAGCGTCGCGGTGTCGATCTGGGTATAGAGCGCATTGCCCGAGACGTCGCGTTCGGCGACGAAAGTGCCGGCGGGGAAGGCGCTGCTCGTCAGCTGCGGCTGCACGATGCCGAACACCGAGCCCGCGTCGAGGAACACCGAAGGCCGGATGCCGAGCTCGCGAACCGCCGAACCCATCGGAATCTCGACTTCGGCGCGTGCGACGTACATCGCGGTGCCGCCGAGCGAATCGTCCTGGGTCCGGTCGTCGTCGATCGCGATCAGCACGCCCTCGCCGTTCTCGTCGACCACGTAGCTGCCGTCGGGATTCTGTTCGTAGTAACGGCGCACCACGCGCGGGCCTAGACCGCGGACGTCGAACCCGCGCACGTCGCCCTCGCCCATGAAGAAGCGGTCGGTCAGCATCACGGGGTCGGATCCCGGCGGCGCGTCCTCGAGCCCGAAGATGACCCCGCTCTGCCCGAAGACCGACAGCACGAAGCCGCGGCCAAGCCCCCAGAACTTGGTCGCCTGCGCCAGCGCGCGGACGTACTTCTTGTCGCCGCCGACGCCCGCGAAATCGAGGTTGAGCGAGGCTGTCTCGCCGCTCGTCGGACGCACGCGGTTGTTGAGGGTGTCGAATATCAGCGAGGTGCCGATCAGCGAGGTCGTGGTCGTGCCGAGCGCCTCGCACAGATAGCGGCCGGCGATCTGCGGCTCGCATTCGCGGATCCCGTCGCCGTCGATGTCGGAGAAATACTGGCTCTCGTCGATCGTCACGTCGTCGTGGTTGAAGGTGTAGCGCAGCAGCAGCGACATGTACTCGTTCAGCGGCACGCCGGCGCGCAGCGACATGCCCGTGGTGGCCTGCTCGTAAGTCGCGGTGGCGCGGTCGTAGTAGCCGTTGTTGTAGTCGCGGCGGTAGACGTCGACGCCGGCCGAGATGTTGCGGTCGAACAGGTACGGTTCGCTGAAGCTGACGTTGAAGGCCTGCGAATAGCTCGAATAGTTGATCCCGAGGCCCACGGTCTGGCCGCGGCCGCGGAAGTTGTTCTGCCGGATCGAGCCCTGGAACACGAACTGCTCGAGGCTCGAGAAGCCGGCCGAGAGCGACAGCTCGCCGGTCGCCTGCTCCTGCACGTTGGCTTCGAGCACGATGCGGTCGGGCGCGCTGCCGTCGACCTGGTCGATCTCGAAGTTCTCCTGAAAGAACCCGAGCGAGTTGATGCGCGCGGTCGAGCGCGAGACCTGCAGCGAGTTGAACGCATCGCCCTCGTTGATGCGGAACTCGCGCCGGACGACCTTGTCCTGCGTCAGCGTGTTGCCGTTGACGTCGACCCGCTCGACGTAGACCCGCGGCGCCTCGTTGATGATGAACTTGACGTCCATCGTCAGCGTCTCGCGGTTGCGCTCGTAGTCCGGGCGCACGTCGGCGAAGGCATAGCCGAAGGTGCCGGCGGTCTCGGTCAGCTGCTCGATCGTATCCTCGACCAGCTTGGCGTCGTACCAGTCGCCCTCCTTCATCGGCAGCGCAGCGGTCATGAAATTGCTGTCGAAGTCGCGCAGCTGGCTTTCGACTGTCATGTTGCCGTACTTGTAGCGCTCGCCTTCCTCGATCACGAAGGTGACGATGAAGTCCTTCTTGTCGGGGGTCAGCTCGGCCACCGCGGAGACGATGCGGAAGTCCATGTAGCCCTGCGAGTAGTAGAACGCGCGCAGCTGCTGCTGGTCGTAGGCGAGGCGGTCGGGGTCGTAGCTGGTGGTCGAGCTGAGGATCTTGGTGATCCCGGCGACCTTGGTCACCATCTCTCCGCGCAAGTCGCCGTCGGAGAACGCCTCGTTGCCGATGATGTTGATCGCGCGGACCTTGGACTTGGGCCCCTCGTTGATCTCGAACACCACGTCGACGCGGTTCTGGTCGAGCTGCACCATCTGCGGCTCGACCGTGGCGGCGAAGCGGCCCTGGCGCTTGTACAGCTCGATAATGCGCGCGACGTCGGCGCGGACCTTCGAGCGGGTGAATATCTGCCGCGGCGCGAGCTTGATCTCGGGCAGGATCTTGTCGTCCTTGAGCCGCCGGTTGCCCTCGAGC
>DATDLP010000407.1:0-10759 GCA_036519255.1 Croceibacterium sp. | reverse complement strand
GAAGGTCTCGGGCCCTGCCGCCGGCAACGCGCAGCTGCGCACCGCCTGGTCGCCCTCCGGCACGGACTGCCGCGGCACCATCAACAACTGCGCCACCGGCCGCACGCCCTGGGGCACCTTCCTCACCTGCGAGGAGAACTGGGCCGGCTACTTCCGCCGCAGCGGCGACGATGCTGTGCGCAGCGCCCGCGAGCTGACCGCGTTGCGACGCTACGGCGTCACCAGCGGCACCGGCAACTACGCCTGGTCGAGCGCCGGTAGCGAGCCCGAGTTCCGCCGCTGGGATGCCCGCGCCACCGGCGCCTCGGCGCTCGCCGACTACCGCACCGAGCCGAACCAGTTCGGCTGGTGCGTCGAGCTCGACCCGTACGACCCGGCGCGCGCGCCGCGCAAGCGCACCGCGCTCGGCCGCATGGGCCATGAAGGCGCATGGTTCGGCAACTTCATCCCGGGCCGCAGGCTCGCGGTCTACCTCGGCGACGACGCGCGGCGCGAGTACTTCTACAAGTTCGTCTCGACCCAGACCTGGAATCCGGCCGACGCGCAGGCGGCCGACCGGCTGGCGATCGGCGACAAGTACCTCGACAGCGGCACGCTCCATGTCGCCAGGTTCCACCCCGATGGGAGCGGGACCTGGCTGCCGCTGACGTTCGGCGCGGTCCCCAACCGCCCCGCCGTGGGCGCCGAACCCGAGTATGTCTTCGCCAGCCAGACCGACATCCTGGTCAACGCGCGGCTTGCAGCGGACGCGGTCGGGGCGACGCCGATGGACCGGCCCGAGTGGACCGCGACCAACGCCTACACCGGCGAGATCTACCTGACGCTGACCAACAACAACGCCGCGCTGCGGCCGCTCGCGGGCACCGACGCGGCCAACCCGCGGCACTACAACGACCCGTTCGGCCCGGCGAATTCCACCCAGCTCGGCAACCCCAACGGGCACATCCTGCGTCTGCGCGAGGGCGGCAACGATCCGGCGGCGACCACGTTCGCGTGGGACATCTACCTGTTCGGCGCCGACTCCTCGACCGCCGACGCGACCAACGTCAACCTATCGGGCCTGACCGCGGACAACGACTTCTCGAGTCCCGACGGCCTGTGGTTCGCGCGGCCACAGAATGCGTCGGGTCAGGGCAGCCGGCCGCTGTTGTGGATCCAGACCGACGACGGCGCCTTCACCGACAAGACCAACAACCAGATGCTCGCGGCGCTTCCTGGCGCGGTCGGCGACGGCGGGGTGCGCACCATCACCAACACGGGTGCGGGCGGCGCCACCGCCACGCAGGCGACGCGCGTCGGCGCAGCCGCCACCGCCGCCACGCTCAAGCGGTTCCTCGTCGGACCGAAGGAATGCGAGATCACCGGGGTCGACACCACGCCCGACGGGCGCACGCTGTTCGTCGGCATCCAGCACCCGGGCGAGAACGCGAGCAATCCCAACGCGCCGACCAGCAACTGGCCGCAAAGCCAGAGCGGCACCGCGTCGGGCCGCCCGCGCTCGGCGATCGTCGCGATCACCAAGAACGACGGCGGCGTGGTGGGGCTGTAGCTCGTAAGAATACCCTCTCCCCTTCAGGGGAGAGGAGGGAGCGTCCCGAGCTTGTCGAGGGGCGCGGAAGGAGAGGGGGCCATGCGCGGCGTCGCGTGACTCCCCCTCTCCCAACCCTCTCCCCGAAGGAGAGAGGGCTTTCACTCACAGCACGAAGTCGCTGGCCCCGAGCAAGACGTTGGTCTGGATCGTGAAGTCGGCCACGCCGTCGCCGTTCACGTCGCCTGCGACCCAGTTGCTGCCGCCCGAGCTGTAAGCTCTGAGCTGGCCCGCAACGCCGCCGAACGCCCCCGCCCCGATGAAGCTGAACGCGTTGTCGGCGCCGCCGGACACGGCATCGATCGCCGACAGGTTGGCCTTGTCCTGCCCCTTGGCGAAATCGAAGATGCGGTCGTTGCCGCCGATCTCACCGAACAGGAAGCTGTCGTTGCCGCTTCCGCCGCGCAGCTCGTCGTTGCCCGCGCCGCCGTTGATCACGTCGTTGTGCGCGCCGCCGTCGAGGTTGTCGTTGTCGGCCCCGCCGAGCAGCGTGTCGTTGCCGTTGCGGCCGATCAGCGTGTCGTTGCCGGAGCCCGCATCGATCGTGTCGTTGTGCTCGCCACCGTCGATCGTGTCGTTGCCGGCACCGGCGTTGACCACGTCGTTGCCGTTGCGGCCCCAGATCTCGTCGTCGCCCCCACCCGAGTTGATCGTGTCGTTATGCTCGCCGCCGTCGACGAAGTCGTTGCCCGAGCCAGAGGTCAGCGTGTCGTCGCCGTTGCGGCCGTAGAGCGTGTTGTCGCCATCGCCCGCGTTGAGCGTGTCGTTGTGCTCGCCGCCGTCGAGGAGGTCGTTGCCGGCAGCCGCCGTGAGCACGTCGGTGCCGTTGCGGCCGTACAGCGTGTTGTCGCCCTCGCCGCCGTCGAGCGTGTCGTTGTGCTCGCCACCGTCGAGGAAGTCGTCGCCGGCACCCCCGCTCAGGCTATCGGTGCCGTTGCGGCCGTAGACGATGTCGTCTCCATCGCCACCGGCGAGCGTGTCGTTGTGCTCGCCGCCGTCGATGTTGTCGTCGCCCGCGCCGCCGTCGATCGAGTCGTTGCCGTTGGCGCCGCGCAGCACGTCGTTGCCCGCGAGACCCCACAGCGTATCGTTGGCATTGCCGCCGTTGAGCGTGTCGTCGAACTGGCTGCCCTCGAGCTTCTCGATCGAGACGAACGTGTCTCCCATGGCTTCGCCGCCGGTGCCGCTGTTGCTGGCGAGCGAGGCGATCACGCCCGCGCTGGCGGCGATGTAGCTCGCGGTGTC
The DNA here is from genome assembly GCA_036519255.1 of Croceibacterium sp. Classification (GTDB taxonomy): domain Bacteria; phylum Pseudomonadota; class Alphaproteobacteria; order Sphingomonadales; family Sphingomonadaceae; genus Croceibacterium_A. The sequence continues at coordinate 7,926 of DATDLP010000407.1, read as the reverse complement.
GAACCCGAGCCCGCCGTTGAGCGTATCGCCACCCTGCTTGCCCATCAGCCAGTCGTCGCCGCCGTTACCGGTCAGCACGTTGGCCGCCGCGTTGCCGATCAGCACGTCGGCGCCGCTGCCGCCGGTAGCGTTTTCGATCACCACGCCGTTGGCGATCGTGAATCCGCCCTTGATGTCGTCGACGAACGAGATCGCCCCGCCTCCGGTCGCGCTGTAGTCGAGCGTGGCCGCGGTCAGGTCGATCCGCGCGGCGCGCGCGCCGGTGTAGCGGATCGTGTCGGTGCCGCCGGTGTCCCAGATCGTCTCGTAGAACGTTCCCTGCACTTGCGCATCGTCGAGGTCGTAGACCGTGTTGCCGGTGGCGCTCGGCGTGATCGCCCCATAGCGCTGCTGGAGCACGGCGATGTCGAACGCACTGAGCGAGCCGACCCAGCCGTCGTCGATGCCCGCCGCGGTGTATGGCGACGGCCCGTCAGGATGAAACTCCCACGACTCGTTGTACGACATCACGGTGTAGACGCCCTGGTTGAGGTCGAACACGCCGTACGAACCCGTCGCGGCGGTCACCCCGAGCATGACGTCAGAGCCGCCGCCGCGGTCGTGCGGGTGCGCGAGGCCGTGCGCGTGGCCGAACTCGTGCAGCACCACCTGGAAGGCGTAGCCGCCCTGAACGAGGCTCTGCTGCTGGTCGAAGTCCCACCCGCCGCTGAGCACGTTGAACACGCCGACACCCTGGTCGGCGCCATAGGCCGGATCCTGCGGGAAGAAGTACGCGCCGTAATCGTCCGACTCGGTCTTGAGCAGACGGAACGTCGCCTGGTTGACGTCGGTGGTGATCACATAATTGACGCCGAGAATCTTTTCGTACTGCTCGAGCGCCAGCATGACCTGCTGCTTCTCGTAGGCGTTCCAGTCGATCGTCACCATCGGGCTGACGCCGTCGTCGGCGGTCTGCCCGAAGTTCTCGTCGGAATCGCCGAAGTAGACGTAGGCGGTGTTCGAGGCGTCGAACGTGACGTTGTCGGCGCTGAACCAGTTGATCGAGTCGAGCGGATCGAGCCCGGCGAGATCGATCTCCTTGATCGTGACCGAGTAGCCGCCGGTCCACGGCGACCACGAGAACGCGTCGAGGAAATAGGTTCCGCTCTCCTGCGCGAAGAAGCCGATGCGCGCGCTGATGTCGCTCGGGAAGGAGATGTCGTCGTTACCCGCGAGCGGTGTCCCGCCCGGCCCGTAGAGCACGAGCCGCGGATCGAGCTCGCCAGCGAACAGGGCGAATGGGTCGGACGCGTAGTCGGCCCCGCCGGCCATCTCGAATGTGTAGTATTTTCCGGCCTCGAGCGTGATCGCGTAGGTGTCGACCTCGCCGTAATCCGGGCCATAGGGACCCGCGCCAGGCTCGATGAACCCGAAGCTCGTCGTGTCGACCGCCAGCTCAGTGGCCAGCGCGAAATCGTCGGACACCTGGTCGACTTCGGGATCGAGCACCGCATCGAGGGTGTACGTGCCGGTCAGGCCCGAATCCGGATAGGCGCCGACGCCGATGTAATAGGTGCCGGTGTAAGCCGCGGTGTAGGTGAGCAGCGAGTTGACCCCGTCGCCACCGTCGTCGTCGAGGTCGAGCACTCCGAAGGCGTCGTCGAGCACGTAGAGCACAGTGTCGCCGAGCGGGTCGGCGCCGGTCCCGCGCACCGAGAACAGATAGGTCTGGCCCGCGACCAGATCGATCTCGTAGGCATCGACCTGGTCGTCGTCGATCGTGCCATCGACCAGGATCGTCGAGGGAACATCGAACGTGGGGGTCGGAGCGGCCCAAGTAGTCGTCACCAAGGTCGACGGATCGAACGCTATCGGCGCTCCTGCGGCAGACGACTTTTGCGGAGAGACCCCACGTTCGCCAAAGTAAACGTCGATCAGCCCGTGTTCATCTCCGTAGTGATACTTCGACGATCCGAGAATCAGATTTGCTGGTCGCATAGCATCAGTCCCACTGCTATACCGCGGCTTGGCGCGAATTGTTAACAGGAATGCGGTTTTTGGGCGGCCCTATGAGATGGTAACTAACGCAACAATCTCTGCGAGTCACGGGGCAGCAGGCGTGCGCCGGTCGCATCTCTGGCACGTTTCAGCGGTTGGGCTGGCGTTCGCCGCGCTGCTCGCGAGCCCCACGTTGGCGCAACAGAAGGAGGCTGCAGGCGTGCGGGACTCGTCCGGTGGCGGCGTCGCCAACCTGCCCTATGCGCGCGGTAAGACCTTTCGCACGCTCGACGAATACCTCGCCCATCTCGAGGCGCAGGGCGCGCTAGACCTGCCGTGGTGGCGCGAGATTCGTCCGGGAGTCTACGAGCGCGTGACGAGCATGCCCGAAGCGCGCCACGAAATGGCGACACGCGAGGAGTTGATGCGTCGGTTCGGCTTCACCCGCTGAGCGGGCCGGTCCCGGCTTGCTGGTCGGCGAGCCGCGCACCGGCGGCGATGGTCGCGCAGCGGCCGCCGATCCAGACCCTGCCGTCCGCCGCCTGCGTGCACTCGACCAGGCCGTCGGCCCCGGTCCTGCGGCCTTGCGCGGCACGGTAGCTGCCGTGCTCCAGCCCACTGGCGAACAGGTGCAGCGCAACGCCGGCGTTGAAGCTTCCCGTGACCGGATCCTCGACCATCGCCCCGTGCTGGTTGGCGAAGAACGCCCGCAATTCCCAGTCTGCGTCCCCGCTCGCAATTGGTCCCGCGAGGCCGATGTCGGTCCCGATGGGCGCCTTCGCCGCGGGCTCGGCTGCCAGCACCTCGGCGTCCGAGCGAAGCCGCAGCAGCTGCCATTGCGGACCGTTGGCGACATGCACCGCCTCGACGATCGCGTCTTCGGTCACCCCCGCGATGCGCGCAGCTTCGGCACGCTCCACGGCGGTCAGCGGGCCGGTGCGGGTGAACGGCGGCGCCGCGAAGGCGAGCAACCCACCGTCGCGCTTCACCTCGACCAGGCCGATGCCGCATTCCTGCACCACCAGTCCCTCGCGCTGCGGCACGCCGCCCGCAGCGAGCCAGGCGTGGCACGTGCCCAGCGTCGGATGGCCGGCGAACGGCAACTCGCCGCCGGGGTAGAAGATGCGGACCTTGTAGTCTGCCTCGGGATGCTCGGGCGCGAGCAGGAAGGTGGTCTCGGAAAAGCCGAGCCATTGCGTCAGCGCGAGCATCTGCGCCGCATCGAGCGCCTCGCCATCGGTGACCACCGCGAGCGGATTGCCGCGCAGCGGAGCCGAACCGAAAACGTCGACAAGGGTCAGTTCCACGCAATCCTCCGAGGCAAACGAACCGGTCGCCGCTATTTCATCACGGCCTGCCGCACAATCGGGAAGCGGCAATTTCGTTCATCCGAGGTTGGGGATCGCTGAACAAAGTCTGCCGTTACGTGAGGTGAAATCGACACGGAAAGGCAGAGAGATATGCGCAAGACCCTGCTAATTGTTGCCGCGGCGGCTCTGACGATGCCGGCGGTTCCCGCCGCGGCCGATCCGCCGCCTTGGGCCCCGGCCCACGGCAAGCGCGCCAAGGACGACCGGCGGTACTACAGCACCGCCAACGGCATCCGCTACTGGCAGGGCCAGGATGGCCGCTACTACTGCAAGCGCCCGAACGGCACGACCGGCCTGATCGTCGGCGCAGCCGCGGGCGCGCTGGCCGGGCGGGCGATCGACACTCGCGGCGAACGCACCACCGGCACCATCCTGGGTGCCGCTGCCGGTGCGCTGCTGGGCCGCGAGGTCCAGCGCCAGGTGAGCTGCCGCTAGGCCTGCCGGTCCTCGTAGCCACGAAGGGCGCTCCCGCATCGGAGCGCCCTTTTTCGTATGCGGTCGATCCCCCTTTTCGCACTTTATGACTTGACAATATAAACCATATAGGTTATTTGGGGCGCCTGTCCTGTACCTCAGGGCAGAAGGAACAGGGAGGCAGGCTCGGCCGGCCGGTTTTCCCTTCCCATGCGGCCGGCGCCATGCGCCGGGGCCGGTCTCCTCGAGGCCGGCACCCCCCGCTGTCCCTGGCCGGCTCCAAAGGCCGGCCGTTTGGCAAGGAACAGTGGAAGCTGCAGACCGGATGTGCGGTCCAATCCGCCCGCCAACAATGCGCCATGGGTCCTTTGGGACGCCCGCGCTGCGGCGAGGTGTATGTAAACGGACCGCCGGTGGCGCGGCATGATCAGCCGCGGGGGAGCGGCGGGCCTGCGAGCCCACCGCCGCTCTCCAGCCGGTCCCGGACCAGGGCCGAGCCCGCGCGCGAAGCGGAACAGGCGCGCGGACCGTTCGCACACGTCCACCTCCGCACCGTCCCTGGCGCAAGCCCGGCCGCGGTTCCGCGTTTCCCAGCTGGCGCAAGGTCCGGGTTCGCCGCCGGATGATCGCTCGCATCTCTCTTCCGTCGAGGAACCCGGTTCCTCCCCTTCCGGTCCCGTGGCACAATCTGCTCGCCCGCAAGGGAGCGGATCGCTATCCGGTTGCAGCGACTTCATCGCTCGATTATTAGTTAGCTAAGCAATTGTGTGGAGTCCCTCATGATCGAAGCCGCGCTCGTCTCCTGCGACGACCATCTCGACCTCAACATGCTCCCGGCTGATGCGCTGGAGAAGCGGATGGCGTCGACATGGAAGGAGCGCGCGCCGCACATCGAGGCGCCGGATGGCGGCCCGGCCGCTTGGGTCGCCGATGGCGAGCGGTGGGGCTTCTGGTCGGGCAAGAAAGGCCCCAGCCCCTTTGGCGACGGGCCGAAGCCGATCAAGACGGCCTATGATCGCGGCGGGATCGAGGATCTGACCGAACTGCGCGCCGGCAATCCCGTCCTTCGCCTGCAGGACATGGATCGCGACAACGTGTGGGCGCACGTGGTGTTCGGTCCGGTTACCTCCATCAAGACCAGGGACGAGGCGTTCATGCGAGCGTGCTACGCCGCCTACAACGACTGGCTCTACGAGGACTTCTGCTCGGTCGCGCCCGAGCGCCTGATCGGCGTGGCGATGCTCCCGCCGCACCCGGAAGCGGCCTACGCCGAGCTCAAGCGCCTCGCCGAGAAGGGCGGCGTCAAGCAGGCCAACCTGCAGATCGCGGTCGCCGAGCCGCGGCTCGAGGACAAGCGCTGGGAGCCGCTGTTCGACCTGCTCGAGCAGTCGGGCGTGGTGCTCAGCTTCCACGTCACCGTGTTCCCCAAGGCCGGTGACGCGTTCGACAAGTACAAGGGCAGCCCCGGCGCGACCTTCCTCCACGCCAAGATGTTCATCGAGCAGTTCCTCGACCCGTTCGTCGACCTGTTCGCCTGGGGCATCCTCGAGCGCCACCCGAAGCTCAAGATCGTCATCGCCGAGAGCGGGGTGGGCTGGGTCCCGTGGGTGGTCGAGGAGCTCGACTACCGCCACTGGCGCCTGTGGGAATGCGCCGACTACTGGGCCGACAAGGGCGGCATCCCGCACAAGAAGAAGCCGTCCGAGGTGTTCCGCGAGCAAGTCTACGGCACCTTCCAGCAAAGCCCGACCGCGATGCGGCTGCTCGAGTTCTGGGGGCCGGAGAACATGCTGTGGGCGAGCGACTACCCGCACCCGGACTCGATCTGGCCCAACTCGGTGCGCACGATCGGCGAAACGATGGGGCATCTGGACCCGGCGGTGGTGCGGGGCCTGGTCGGCGGCAATGCGGCCAAGCTCTACGGGCTCGACCTGTCGAAGGCGACCGTGCGCGCCAGGCTGCCGATCGGCTACGAGGCGGTCGCCGCCGAGTAGGACGCCTACCGGGCGCCGATCTTTTCGCCGACCTTGCGCATTTCGCGGGCCTGCTCCTTGCGCCGGCGCATCATCATGAAGGTGCCGGACCAGTTCCCGGGGATGTGCCAGGTTCCCTCGATCTCATCGCCATCCGCCTGAACCGTGCCCTGATAATGCGGCGTCGGCCGGTTCAGGTCGTCGTAGACCTTCACCCAACGGACGAGGTGGCCCTCGCGGCTGCCCTCGATCACCGCGTGCTGGTGGATTCCGGCTTGCTCGAAGAACTCCCCCGGCTGGCGGATGACGCCGGTGATGACGCCGCCGGAGTCGCGAATCGACGCCTCAAACGTGTTGGGCGGATACAGCGAGGGATAGTTGTAGATTCCGCTCCACTCGCCGGTGAGATCGTAATCGCCTTCACCGCTCATGCTGGCGAATCTAGCCGGCGACGTGGCGGCTGCAAGCGGCGCACCCGAAGAGACCGCTCGGGATGGGGCATCGTCGGAACAACCGGGCCTTTCGAACGATGGACTCGCGATGGCTGAAACGCTCGACCCCGCGCTCCCCTCCGACGTCCAGGAGCTTGCCGACACGGTCCTCGAGCTCGCCCACGAGTGCGACCTCAAGCTCGCTACCGCCGAAAGCTGCACCGGCGGGCTGCTCGCCGCGCTGCTGACCGACGTCGAGGGGCGCAGCCACGTGTTCGAGCGCGGCTTCGTGGTCTACTCGAAGGACGCCAAGTGCGATCTGCTCGGCATCGCGCGGGGCAAGGTCGAAAGCTGTGGCGCGGTCAGCGAGGAAATCGCGGTCGAGATGGCGCTCGGCGCGCTGCGGCGCTCGCGCGCGGATATTGCGCTGGCGATCACCGGTTTCGCCGGTCCGGCGGGCGATCACGACGAAGAGGGCCTGGTCCACCTGGCTTGCGCGCGGCGGGGCGAGCCGGTTGCGCACCGCGAGGAGCATTTCGGTTCGATCGGGCGACAAGGCGTGCGCATCGCAGCGCTGAGCGTCGCGCTCCAGATGTTCCGGCAGGCGATGGCGGCATGACGTTGCGGCACGTATCCTTTACGGATACATCTCGATAGATGCACAAGGCCGGCCAGAAGATCCGCGCATGGCGCGAAGCCCATGTCCCTCCGCTGTCGGCGGGCGAGTTCGGCGAACGCTACGGCCCCTGGCCGAGCCGCACGGTGTACGGCTGGGAAGCCAAGGGCAAGATCCCGCGCCCCGCGGCGCAGCGCCGGCTGACAGAGCTCGGCATCTGCGGTCCCGAGGACTGGCTGCTTCCCGCCGAGGACACGGCGCGCGAACCGCGCGGCGAGCGCAGCCATCCGTTCTACGCGATGCACGGCCACGGCTTCGTCCGCGTCGCCGCCAGCACCCCCGCGGTGCGCACCGCGGACGTCGGCTTCAACCGCGACGCGATCCTCGAGGAGGTCCGCCGGGCGGACGCGGCCAAGGTCGACCTCGTCGTCTTTCCCGAGCTCGCGGTGTCGTCCTACGCGATCGACGACCTGCACCTGCAGACCGCGCTCCTCGACGCGGTCGAGGCGGCGGTCGGCGAGATCGTGGCCGGCACGGCCGAGCTCGCCCCCGTCGTTCTGGTCGGCGCGCCGCTCCGGCGGGACGGGCGGCTCTACAACACCGCGGTCGCGATCGCGCGCGGCACGATCCTCGGCGTGGCGCCGAAGAGCTTCCTCCCGAACTACCGCGAGTACTACGAGAAGCGCTGGTTCGCGCACGGCCGCGACATCCGCGGCACGATCCGGGTCGCCGGGCTCGAGGTGCCATTCGGCCCCGACCTCGTCTTCGAGGCGACCGACCTGCCGGGCTTTCTCTTCCATATGGAGATCTGCGAGGACTTCTGGTCGCCCGTGCCGCCCTCGACCCTCGGCGCGCTCGGCGGCGCGACGATCCTCGCGAACCTCTCCGCCTCGAACATCACGATCGGCAAGTCCGACGAGCGCCACCTGCTCTGCCGCTCGCAGTCGGCCCGGGCGTTCGCGGCCTACGTCTACGCCGCGGCGGGGCCGGGCGAGAGCACGACCGACCTCGCCTGGGACGGGCAGGGCGTCGTCTACGAGCTCGGCGACCTCCTCGCCGAGAGCACCCGCTTCCCCGAGGCGCCGCAGCTCACGATCGCCGACGTCGACACCGGGCGCATCCTCGGCGAGCGGATGCGGACCGGC
>DATDLP010000406.1:0-2155 GCA_036519255.1 Croceibacterium sp. | reverse complement strand
CGGGTCCATGCGGTAGAGCGAGCTGTTGTCGATCACCACGCAACCCGCAGCGGCCGCCTTGGGCGCATATTCCTTGGTCGGGCCTGAGCCCGCGGCGAACAGCGCGATGTCCCAGCCGGTGAAATCGAAGTGCTCGAGGTTTTGGCACTTCACCATCTTGCCGGAGTCGCCGATCTCGATCTCGACGCCTTGCGAGCGCGAGCTCGCCACCGCGGCGACCGCATCCATCGGAAACTCGCGCTCGGCGAGAATGGCGAGCATCTCGCGCCCGACGTTCCCCGTCGCTCCTACGACCGCAACCCGATAGCCCATGTCGATCTCTTCCAGTCATCCATCCGCGCGGTTCCGCCGCATCGGACGCGCTTCAAGCAGAAAGGAGACGCGCGCCAGCACGTTCCTCTACCTCGCGGCAAAGCCCCGCTTCGGTGCCCTTACGGGCGCCGGGCGACCAGGGCCAGCGTCAAGCCGGCAACACGCCGGTTCCGAACGCGGGATCCGGCTGCCGGGCACGGCGCATCGGCTGGCGCTTGAGATAGGACAGGCTCCGCCACGCCCACTCGAGCGGCCCGTTGGCGAAGTGGCGCACCCACAGGTTGGCGATCACCAGCTGCGCCAGGATCACCGCCAGCGCGACGCCGGCCAGACCCGCCCAGCCGAGATTGCCCCACAAGCCAGGTCCCCATGGCGCGAACAGAATCCACAGCCCGACGATCTGCTGCATGAAGTACAGCGAAAAGGCGGTGCGACCGGCAGCCTTGAACGGAGTCAGCAGGAAACGGCCCGCGGCAAACCTGACCGCCAGATTGAACAGCGCGACATGGCCGACCGAAACGGCGATCCGGGCGAACTCCTGCGTCATCCAGTAGCTCTTGGGCACCGGCGTCAGCAGCAGCGCCTCGCTCGCGCCGATCGCGCGCAACGTGAAGCCGGGAAGGTAGCAGGCGAGCATCAGCAGCAGGTAGAACCGCGTGCTGCGCTGCCCTTGGATCACGCCCCACTTCCACAGCGCGACGCCGAGCAACATCACGCAGAACGCCTCAGCGACAGCCAGAATCAGCGAAGGGAAGACGAACGTCAGGTAGGTGCCGATGTTCAGCCCGAGATAGTCGAGCAGGCCGCCGGTGCGCCCCTCCCGCTCCATCTTCGCGGCCTCCTTCATTTCGGGCGGGCCCTTCTTGCGCTCCTCGATCTTCTTGCGCCAATCCTCGAGCGCTTTCTTCTCGGCCGCCGAGGGCGCCGTTCCCGCCGCCGCCTTCTGCTGCGCGGCCTCCGCATGGTGCATCAGGTCGGAGCGGCTCACATACTCCGTCGCGCCCATGACCACGACGAACGCGGCAAGGCTCAGCGAAAGCGCGAGCAGCAGCTTCGGACCCAGCTTGCGGAAAGGGAACAGGAACAGCGCCGCGAGCGCGTAAACGTGCAGGATGTCGCCGGCCCAGCCGAGCACGAAGATGTCGAACAGCCCGAACGCGAGCAGCCACAGGTTGCGCCGCCAGTAGAGGTCCGCCACCGCGACCGGCCCGTCGGGCGCCATCGCTCTCGCCGCGAGCACCATCATCCCCGCACCGAACAGCAGCTCGAGCAGGCCGCGCTGCGTGCCCTCGAGCAGCACGCGGATGGTCCACCAGCTCGCCTGGTCGGCCGGGGTCCAGCCGACCGCGCGCGGATCGCCGAACAGGTCGCCGAGCGATGCCGCCATGAAAGGGACATTCATGAAGAAGATGCCGAGGATCGCGAACCCGCGCAGCATGTCGAGCACGTCGATCCGCGCCTTGCCGGCAACCGGCGCCAGCGGTGCTGCAGCAGTTTCCGTCATCGCGCCCCCCTTGGCGCGGCACGTTACGCCTGAAACCATACCGTTGTCGAGCCGACGAGGCGCGCCAACGAAAAAGGGCGCCCCGCAGGGCGCCCCTTCGATTGTCCGGTGTCCGGAAGGGCCGCTCAGCCCTCCTTGCTCACGGTCTGCTTGCGCTCGGCAATGCGGGCGCGCTTGCCGGTGCGTCCACGCAGGTAATAGAGCTTGGCGCGGCGGACGACGCCGCGGCGGACCACCTCGATGCTCTCGACGTTCGGCGAGTAGAGCGGAAAGACGCGCTCGACGCCCTCGCCGAAGCTCATCTTGCGAACGGTGAAATTGCTGTTGATGCCGCGGTTC
>DATDLP010000405.1:0-11696 GCA_036519255.1 Croceibacterium sp. | reverse complement strand
GGTCGACGGGGACCGAGATCGAGTTCGGCGACACCGGCCGCATGCTCAAGTGCAAGAACCTCGAGCACTTCGATTTCACCGGCTGGGATATCGCGCTGTTCGCGGCCGGGTCGGGGCCGACCAAGGAGTACGCGCCCAAGGCCGCGGCGGCCGGCTGCGTGGTGATCGATAACAGCTCGCTCTATCGCATGGACCCGGACGTGCCGCTGGTCGTGCCCGAGGTGAATCCCGAGGCGATCGACGGCTATACCAAGCGCAACATCATCGCCAACCCGAACTGCTCGACCGCGCAGATGGTCGTGGCGCTCAAGCCGCTGCACGATGCGGCGAAGATCAAGCGCGTGGTGGTCAGCACCTACCAGTCGGTCTCGGGCGCCGGGAAGGCCGGGATGGACGAGTTGTTCGAGCAGAGCCGGGCGATCTTCGTGGGCGATGCGGTCGAACCGCGCAAGTTCACCAAGCAGATCGCTTTCAACGTGATCCCGCACATCGACGTGTTCCTCGACGACGGCTCGACCAAGGAAGAGTGGAAGATGGTGGTCGAGACCAAGAAGATCCTCGACCCCAAGATCAAGGTCAACGCGACCTGCGTGCGCGTGCCCGTGTTCGTCGGTCACTCCGAGGCGATCAACATCGAGTTCGAGAACGAGATCAGCGCCCAGGAAGCGCAGGATATCCTGCGCGAGGCGCCGGGGGTCATGCTGGTCGATAAGCGCGAGGACGGGGGATACGTCACCCCGATCGAATGCGCCGGCGACGGGGCGACTTACGTCAGCCGCGTGCGCGAGGATCCGACGGTCGACAACGGCCTGACGATCTGGTGCGTCAGCGACAACCTGCGCAAGGGCGCTGCGCTCAACGCGGTCCAGATCGCCGAGTTGCTGGGACGGCGGCACCTGCAGAAGGGGTGAGCAGTCCGATCTCGAACACTCCAGCCCAAGACCGTTCGTCCCGAGCCCTTCGGCAGGCTCAGGATGAACTGCCGACCTTCGGTCGTCAGTCGAGGGATCAGGCCGAGCGCAGCCGAGGCCTTTGTGTTTGGAACAGGTTCTCGGCTGCGCTCGAACCGGTCCCTCGACTTCGCTCGGGACGAACGGATTTGATTGGAGCGGGACGAGCCGGAGGAGTACCACCCTGCTAGTGTGCGGGCGGCTCGGCGCGCGCTGCTGGGATGCCGCTCTTGCGCATGATCAGCACCAGCGGCACCGAGGCGAGGCTGAGCCACATCATCAGCCAGTAGTCGTTGATATAGGCCACCATCGCCGCCTGGCGGGTGACCTCGAGGTCGAGCATGCCCAGCGCCGCCTCGCCGTACTGCTGGAAGCGGTCGAGCGAGGACAGGTCGAGCATGCTGGTGATCGCCGGCGTGACGTGCCCGGCGAGATCGCTGTGGCTGGTCTGCGTGTTGCGGGCCAGCAGGGTGATCATCACCGAGATGCCGATCGACGAGCCGACCGAGCGGGTCAGGTTGAGTAGGCTTGAGCCGTCGGTGCGCAGCTGCGGGGACAGCGTGGCGAAGGCGGTCGCCTGCAGCGGGATGAACACGAGGCCGATGCCGAGCCCCTGGATCAAGCCCGACATGACGATGTGGTACTTGTCGACGTCGAGCGACCAGCCGGCCATCTGCCACAGCGACCAGGCACCCACGAGGAACCCGGCCGACACCATCCAGCGCGCGTCGACTCCCTTGCGCATGAGAACGCCCGAAAGCTGCATCGAGATCAGCACGCCCACGCCGCGCGGCATCAGCACCATGCCGGTATCGATCACGTCGTAGCCGAACAGGCCCTGCAACATCGGCGGCAGCAGCGCCATCGTGGCGAACATGACCATGCCGATCACCACCATGAACAGCAGCGCGACCACGAAGTTGACGTTCGAGAACAGATGCCGGTCGAACAGCGGCTGCGGCGCGGTGCTGAAGTGGATGATCGCGGCCCAGGCGCTCGAGAGCACCACGAAGGCATAGATCCAGATTTCGATCGAGGCGAACCAGTCGAGGTGAGTGCCCCGGTCCAGCATGAGCTGCAGCCCGCTCAGGCATAGCGCGATCATCGCGAAGCCGAACAGGTCGAACCGACGCTTGACGATCTCGCGCGAGGGCAGCTCGGCAATCAGGATCGCCAGGCACAGCGCGCCTACGGGCACGTTGACGTAGAACACCCAACGCCACGACCAGTTCTCGGTGATCCAGCCGCCGAGCACCGGGCCGAGGATCGGGCCGATCATGACCCCCATGCCCCACAGCGCGATGATCGACGACTGCCTGCTCGGCTTCGTCGTGTCGAGCAGCGCGGCCTGGCTTAGCGGGGCGATGAACGCGCCCGCGACGCCCTGCAGCGCGCGGAAGATCACCATCTCCTCGAGGTTCTGCGCCATGCCGCACAGCATCGAGGTGACGACGAAGCCGCCAACCGACCAGATGAACAGCCGGCGCGAGCCGATCCGGTCGGACAGCCAGCCGGTGATCGGCATCGCCACTGCCGAGGCGATGATGTAGCTCGTCAGGACCCAGCTGATCGTGTCGGGCGTCGCGCCGAGCGTCGACTGCATGTGCGGGATCGCGACGTTGGCGATCGTGATGTCGAGCACCTGCAGCAGCGTGGCGGCCATCACGCCGACGATCAGCAGTAGGTGGTTCTCGACCGGCAGCTGCGCGACGTCGGCGATCGGTGCGGGGGCCGGCCGGGTGCTACGTGCGCGGCGCGCGGGGCCGGCCGCGCTTGCCATCGTGCCTAGCGCTCCCGGCCGTCGGCGAAGACGGTGACCTCGGTCGACAGGCCGGCGATCAGCTCGCGCGGGCTCTTGCCGTCGATCGCGATCCGCACCGGCACGCGCTGGGTCACCTTGACCCAGTTGCCCGTGGCGTTCTGTGCTGGCAGGACCGAGAACTCGGAGCCCGTACCGGCGCCGATCGAGGAGACGTGGCCCTTGAGCACGAGCCCGGGATAGGCGTCGAAACGGATCTCCGCGCGCTGGCCGACGTGCATGTCGTCGAGGTCCGTCTCCTTGAAGTTGGCTTCGACGAACGAACTTTCATCGGCGACGATCGTCAGCATCGGCAGGCTGGTGACCGCCTGTTGGCCGAGCTGAAGCCGGTCCGCCTGGGCGACGCGACCTGAGATCGGCGCCCGGACCTCGGTCCGCCGCAGCGCCAGTTCGGCTTCGGCGCGCCGCGCCCTTGCCGCGGCGACCTGCGGGTTCACGCCCGGGACCGCGGGTCCCTGCGCGAGCCGCGCGCGTGCCTCGCGCTGATTGGCCTCGGCCAGCCGTAGCTCCTCCCGTGCCTGCGCGACCGCGTGCTGGGCGGCTTCGTAGTCGGCCTTGGTGGTGAATCCGCGGTCCCACAGCGCCTGCTGGCGCTCGAGCGTCGCTTGGGCGAAAGCGATATCCTCGCGTGCTGCGGCGATATCGGCGCCGGTCAGCTCGCTGGCGTTCGAGAGGGCAGTGACGTTGGCCTGCGCGGTGGCGATCGCGGCGTCGGCTTCGGCGATCTGCAGGCCGTAGGGTTCGGGATCTACGCGGAACAGCAGGTCGCCCGCCTTGACCAGCTGGCCTTCGCGCACGTGGACGTCGACGATCTTGCCGACGATCTCGGCGCTGACGCCGACCTTGTCCTGCTTGAGGTAGGCGTTGTCGGTCGTGACCTTGCCCTGCAGGCTCTGCCAATAATAGAGCCCGCCGACGAGCAGCACGAGCGGTAGCGACAGCATGAGCGCGAGCCGACCCCAGCGGTGCTTGCGCTGCGCGGGCAGGGCGTCGAGCGGCTCCGCGACACTCTCGGCCAGTGCGGGATCGGCCTCAGCCATTTGCAGCCTTCTCTTGGTCGCGCTGCGTGGCCAGATTGGTGCGGACGATCGTGAGCAAGCGCGCGAATTCCTCGCGATCGGCAGTCGACATGCCCGAGAGGATCTCGTCGACCATCGTGTCCAAACGCTCGCGCAGGCGGGTTAGTTTCTCACGGCTTTTGGCCGTGAGATGGAGCCGGCGTGCGCGTCGATCGTTAACATCCGGGCGGCGCTCGACGAGCCCGCCGTCCTCGAGGCGGTCGACCATGCGGCACAGCGTGATCGGTTCGACGTCGAGCAGGTCGGCGTAGTGGCCCTGTTGCTCGCCTGGGTTGCGGTCGAGCATGAGCAGGAGCCGGGCTTGGGGGCCGGTCACGCCATCGGCGCGAACGCGCTCGTCGAACGCGCGGCGCGCCAAGCGGGAATTGTCCGCAAGGAGGTGGCCTATCTGAGTCATGAAGCGCAGATATTATAAGTGTGCTTAATAATCAACCTTTACTTGCATTCGCTTGGCGGGTGCGATCTTGCGGGGAAGCCAGGAGGATCTGATGGCCGGAACGATGAACGGCGGATGCCAGTGCGGCCGGGTGCGCTACACCGCGCACGTCGCCGACGACGAGGCCTATCTGTGCCACTGCCGGATGTGCCAGCGCGCCACCGGCGGCGTGTCGATCGCGTTCAAGAATTTCGCCAAGGCGGAGGTCGCCTGGGAGCGCGAGCCCGAATGGTTCGCGTCCTCTCCAGTGGCGCAGCGGCCGTTTTGCCGCGCGTGCGGCACGCCGCTCGGCTTCGCGTTCAACGCAAGCGAGCGGATCGATCTCACGGTGGGCTCATTCGACGACCCGTCGGCGTTCTACCCGACCGCGAATTTCGGCGTCGAGAGCCGGCACGCCGCGTGGCAGGATACGAGCCATCTGCCGAGTCACAAGGTCACCGAGACCGCCAGCGTGATCCAGCGCTGGCAGGAAGCCGGGCTCGAGGTGCCCGAGTGAGCGCAGCGCGATCCGAAGCGATCGCCTCGTTCGACGGCCAGGAGCTGGCGGTCCACAGGGTGGGCGAGGGCCGCCCGGTGCTGATGCTCCACTGCCTGTTCTCGAGCGCCGCGATGAACTGGATCCGCTTCGGCCATTCCGTGAAGCTGGCGGAGGCCGGCTTCGAGGCGATAATGCCCGATCTGCGCGCGCACGGCGGCAGCGCGAAGCCGCACGACCCCGCGGCCTATCCGCCCGGCGTGCTGGTGCGCGACGTGGCGGCGGTGGTCGAGGCGCTCGGCCTGGCCGAGTTCGACCTCGTCGGCTTCTCGCTCGGCGCGCGCACCGCGGCCGGCGCGGTGGTGGCCGGGCTCGCGCCGCGACGGCTCGTGCTGGCGGGGATGGGGCTCGAAGGGCTGGCGGGATGGGACCGGCGGGCCGCGTTCTTCGTCGACGCGATAGACCGGTTCGCGGAGATCAAACACGGCGACCCGGCATTCCTCGCGGTCCAGTTTATGAAGACGATGAAGGTCGACCGGATCGCAGCCCGGCTGCTGCTCGGTGCCGTGGCGGATCTCGCCATCGATGACCTCGCGGCGATCGCCATGCCGACGCTCGTACTGTGCGGCGACAAGGATACGGACAACGGCTCTCCGCAGAAGCTGGTCGACGCTTTGCCGAATGCCCGGCTGCAGGAAATTCCCGGCACGCATATGGGTTCGGTCGCCGAACCCGCGCTCGGCGAGGCCCTGGTGGACTTCCTGGCGCGGATTTCCTGACGGCTTGATTCAGCCGGGCTGCAGGTTCAGACCGGTAGCGCCTGAAACCGGTTTTTCCTTCAGAACAAGGTTCTCACACACGATGAAGGTTCTTGCTTCCGTTGCCCTGCTGGCGCTTGCCGCCGGCATCGCCACGCCCGCCGCCGCCCAGCAGGCGGCTCCTGCCGCCGCCGCACCCGCCTATCCGCTGACCCCGCAAGGCGCGGCCGATTTCGTCGCCGCGGCCGAGAAGGACCTGTTCGACTACTCGGTCGACGCCAACCGCGTGGGATGGGTCAACGCAACCTACATCACCGACGATACCGACGCGCTCGCCGCGCAGATCGGCGCGGTCGGCACCGAGAAGACGGTCAAGTACGCGCTCGACGCGGCCAAGTACGCCGAGGTGCAGGGGCTCGACCCGGTCGTCCGCCGCAAGCTCGACATCCTGCGCACCGGTATCGTCCTCCCGGCGCCGACCACCGAAGGCGCGGCCGAGGAGCTCAACACGATCTCGACCGAACTGCAGTCGCAGTACGGCAAGGGCAAGGGCACGCTGCGCGGCCAGCCGATCTCGGGCTCCGACATCGAGGCCGAGATGGGCAACATGGAACACACCCCGGCCGAGTTCGCCGAAATGTGGACCAGCTGGCACGACAACGTCGGCGCGCCGATGCGCGAGGACTACGCGCGGCTGATCGCGATCGCCAACGAGGGCGCCGAAGGGCTCGGCTTCGCCGATGCCGGAGCGATGTGGCGCTCGAACTACGACATGCCGCCGGAGGAATTCGCGGCGATGACCGAGCGGCTGTGGCAGGAAGTGAAGCCGCTCTATCTCGCGCTGCACACCTATGTCCGCAGCGAACTCAACGAGAAGCACGGCGCCGCGGTACAACCGGCGACCGGCCCGATCCGGGCCGACCTGCTCGGCAACATGTGGGCGCAGGAGTGGGGCAACATCTACCCGGTGGTCGCGCCTGCCGGCGCCGGCGACGTCGGCTACGACCTGACCGAGCTGATCGAGGCCAAGGGCCTGACCGAGCTCGACATGGTCAAGGCGGGCGAGAACTTCTTCTCCTCGCTCGGCTTCGCGCCGCTGCCCGAGAGCTTCTGGCAGCGCTCGCTGTTCCTCAAGCCGGCCGACCGCGAGGTGCAGTGCCACGCGAGCGCATGGGACGTCGACAACAAGGACGACTTGCGCATCAAGATGTGCATCAAGCGCAACGGCGACGACTTCCAGGTCATCCACCACGAGCTCGGGCACAACTATTACCAGCGCGCCTACAACGCGCACGACTACCTGCACCTCAACGGCGCCAACGACGGGTTCCACGAGGCGATCGGCGACATGGTCGCGCTGTCGATCACGCCCGAATACCTCGTGCAGATCGGCCTGCTCGACCGCGCCGCAGTGCCGGGGCCGGAGAAGGACCTCGGCCTGCTGCTGCGCCTGGCGCTCGACAAGGTCGCGTTCCTGCCGTTCGGGCTGCTGGTCGACAAGTACCGCTGGGGCGTGTTCGACGGCTCGATCGCGCCGGCCGAGTACGAGACCGCGTGGGTCGACCTGAAGCGCGAGTACCAGGGCATCGTCCCGCCGGTCGAGCGCCCGGCGACCGCGTTCGACGCCGGCGCCAAGTACCACATTCCGGCGAGCGTGCCCTACATGCGCTACTTCCTCGCGCGGATACTGCAGTTCCAGTTCTTCAAGGCGGCGTGCGAGCAGGCCGGGTGGACCGGACCGCTGCATCGCTGCAGCTTCTACGGCAACAAGGAGGTCGGCGATAAGCTCGACGCGATGCTCGAGATGGGCGCGAGCAAGCCGTGGCCCGACGCGCTCGAGGCGTTCACCGGAAGCCGCGAGATCAGCGGCGAGGCGCTGGTCGAGTACTTCGCCCCGCTCAAGGCCTGGCTCGACCAGCAGAACAGGGGCAAGCCGAGCGGGTGGTGAGACTTCTCAGAAGCATTCCATAACATCTTCAAATTCGGGGCGGGTAGCCGGCCATCCGCCCCTTGCATTTGCCCGGCAACCCGCCTAACCGCGCCCCGCTATGTCTACCCGGCGCCTCAGCAGACGACCCCTCGAGGTCGGTACCGCGACCACGCGGTAACAGGCGGGCGTGCTGTGCCCGCCAAGGGTGCAGCCGAGATATGGCGGACGTTCGCGATTCCCGCGACGAGTCCGAAACGGCCTCACCCTGGATACAAGATCAGGGAGTGACCAATGGACCAGTTTTCACATTACGAGACCGCGGGCGTGCCGCTCAAGCTGTGGGACAGCGCCGGGCCGTTCGAGCCCGGCGCGATGCAGCAGCTGCGCAATGTCGCCGGGCTGCCGTTCGTGTTCCACCACGTCGCGGGCATGCCCGACGTGCACTGGGGCAAGGGCGCCACGGTGGGCTCGGTGATCGCCACGAAGCAGGCGATCGTGCCTGCGGCGGTGGGTGTCGACATCGGTTGCGGGATGATGGCGGTGCGCACCTCGCTGACCGCCGAGGACCTGCCCGACAGCCTCTCGGCGATCCGCGCCGAGATCGAGCGTGCAGTGCCCAAAGGCGTGGAATCCGCCCCGACGTCCAACCATGCGAAGGGCGGCTGGGCGATCACGCCCAACGCGATCTCGCGCGCGTGGTTCGACAAGTTCGAGCCGCGCTGGCGGGCGATCGTGGCCAAGCATCCGAAGGTCGACGGGAAGACCACCGACCAACTCGGCTCGATGGGCGGCGGCAATCACTTCATCGAGGTCTGCCTCGATGAAGAGGACCGCGTGTGGGTCATGCTCCACTCGGGCTCGCGGGGCACCGGCAACCGCATCGGCGTGTACTTCATCGACGCGGCGAAGGAGGCGATCGCCAAGGAACGCCTCGACTTCCACATGCCCGACAAGGACCTCGCCTTCCTCGCCGAGGGGACCTCGCTGTTCGACGACTACATCGAGGCGATGACCTTTGCGCAGGACTACGCGATGACCAATCGCGAGCTGATGATGCTTCGCGTGCTCGAGGCGTTGCGCAAGCATGTGCGGAGCTTCAAGACCGGCAAGCAGGCGATCAACTGCCACCACAACTATGCCACGCGCGAGCAGCATTTCGGCGAGACCGTGTGGGTCACCCGCAAGGGCGCCGTGCGCGCTCGCGCGGGCGATCTCGGGATCATTCCCGGATCGATGGGCACCGGCAGCTTCATCGTCGAGGGGCTCGGCAACGCTGAGAGCTTCTGCTCGTGCTCGCACGGCGCGGGGCGGGTGATGTCGCGGGGACAGGCGAAGCGGCTGATCAGCCTCGAGGATCACAAGGCGGCGATGCAGGGCATCGAGGCGCGGGTGGACGAAGGCGTGCTCGACGAGAGTCCGGCAGCGTACAAGGACATCGGCGCGGTGATGGGTGCGCAGGAGGACCTGGTGGCGATCCGCCACCGCCTGCGGCAGATCGTCAACATCAAGGGCTGATCGGCCGGCGCGCCGCAAGGACGCGCCGGCTTACCGCTTGTCCTATCGGGGACGATCTAGGTCCATCTCGGGGATAACCCGCATGGCTGCGGCGCGAGGCACCGCGCATCCTTCGGATCGAAATCTGAAGGGACGGGCGCATGCGAATTTTCGTGCCGCTGGGATGTGCGGCGTTGCTGGCAGGCTGGCCCGCGTACGCCCAGAACGCCGCACCGGTGGCAGAGGCCGCCACGAGCGCAGCGGCGGAAGAGCCGGTCGATGCCCGGGCGGTCGATGCGTTGAAACGGATGAGCGGCTTCCTGACGTCGCTGCAGACCTTCCGCCTGACGTCGGTTTCCACGCTCGATGTGGTGACGGCGGACGACCAGAAGGTTCAGCTCGACGCCGTGTCGCACTACCAGGTCAAGCGGCCAGGGATCGTGATCGACCTGAAGAGCGATCAGCGGTCGCGTCAGTACTATTACGACGGCAAGCAGTTCACGGTCTTCGCCCCGCAACTGGGCTATTACTCGACAGTGCCGGCGCCGCCGACCAATCGCGAGTTCCTGGCCGAAATCTACGCGAGGACCGGCATCCAGCTGCCGCTCGAGGACCTGTTCCGCTGGGCGGATCAGGACAATTCGGACATCGCCAAGCTGACCTCGGCCTTCAACGCCGGGACCGCGACCATCGACGGGGCCGCGACCGACCACTGGGTGTTCCGCACCGACGAGTTCGACTGGGAAATCTGGATCGAGCAAGGCGACCGGCCGGTCCCGCGCAAGTACGTGCTGATCGACCGCACCGACAGCGCCTTGCCCGCGTTTTCCGCGCGCCTCGCCTGGGAGCTCAACCCCGCGCTCGACGCGGCGGCGTTCACATTCGTGCCCGGCGCTGATGCCATCGCGATCCCGATGGCCACCCCACAGGAGACTGCGCAGTGAGAAAGCTATCGGGAGCCCTGGCGGTCGGCCTCGCGGCGGTGCTGGTCATGGCACAGGCGGCCGAAGCCGACGCGCGCGGGCGCGGCGGCGGCGGAGCGCGGGGTGGCGCGTCGATGGGCATGAGCCGCGGCGGCAGCGGCGGCAGCATGAGCCGGAGCGGCGGCGCGAGCCGTTCGTCCACTGCCAGCACGCGCGCCAGCACCGGCAGCCGGGCCAGCAGCGGCAACCGCGCCAGCACCGGCACTCGCGAGGCGCCTTCCACTCGGGCCGGCGGATCCGGTTCCGGGACTCGCCAGGGAGATCGCCAAGCCGCGCAAGGCGATCGCCAGGGCGACAGGCAGGCCAATCAAGCCGATCGCCAGGGAAACCGCGACACCGCGCAAGGCGACCGCCAGGACGGCCGCACCGAGCGGCAGGAGACCAGGCAGACCGAGCGCACCGATCGCTCGAACACCCGCCAGGAAAACCGCACCGATCGCTCGGACAATCGCTCGGAGGCGTTCGAGGACGGCGACTGGGACGACGGCTGGGGCGGCTGGGTCGACAACCCGATCGCCGCCGGCATCTTCATCGGCGCCACCGCCGCATGGACCGCCGCTGTGGTCGGCTCGTACTACTACGCGCTTCCCTACGGCTGTCCGCCGTGGGGCTGGGGCGGCGCGATGTACTATTCCTGCGGGGGGTCGTTCTATCAGCCGATCTACGAAGGCGACACGGTGGTCTACGTGACGGTCGACGATCCGTCCAAGGGCCAGCAGGCGCCGGGACCCGCGCAGCCTCCCGCCAATGCACCGGCATCGGCGCAGCCTGCTGCGGCGGCCCCGGCATCCGCGCCACCGCCTGCGCAGCCTCCCGCGGAAGAGCTGGTCGGACCGCCGGCCCCACCTGCACAGTGACCCGCGCGGTCGTGATGCGGCACCGCCGGCATCCCGCCACAGCCGCGTCCGCTACCGGAATGGCGGTTCGTTGAACGCGCGTAGCTTCCGGCTGTGCAGCCGCGGGCCTTCGGCGCGGAGCAACTCGCAGGCGCGGATGCCAATCTGCAGGTGCGCGGCGATCGCCTGCTCGTAGAAGTGGTTGGCCTGACCGGGCAGCTTGATCTCGCCGTGGAGCGGCTTGTCAGACACGCACAGCAGCGTGCCGTAGGGCACCCGGAACCGGTAACCCTGGGCCGAGACGGTGGCGCTTTCCATCTCGATCGCCACCGCGCGGCTCAGCGACAGGCGGCGCGCGGTCTTGCTGTAGCGCAACTCCCAGTTGCGGTCGTCGGTGGTCACCACGGTGCCGGTGCGCATGCGCTGCTTGAGGTCCGAGCCCTGCACCCCGCTGACCTCTTCGGCCGCGGTGGCGAGCGCCTGCTGCACTTCGGCGATCGCGGGCAGCGGAATCTCGGGCGGGAGCACGTCGTCGAGCACGTGGTCGTCGCGCACGTAGGCGTGGGCGAGCACGAAGTCGCCGATCTTCTGGCTGGGCCGCAGGCCCCCGCAGTGGCCGATCATCAGCCAGGCTTCAGGACGTAGCACCGCGAGGTGATCGGTGATGGTCTTGGCGTTGGACGGGCCGACGCCGATGTTGACCAGCGTGATGCCCATGCGGTCGTCGGCCATGAGGTGGTAGGCCGGCATCTGGTGGCGCCGCCAGGTGGTCTCGTTGAGCTGGGTGTGCGCGCCCTCGGTGGCCTGGTCGAGGTAAAACCCGCCGGCGCCCGACAGCGCGGTGTATGCGCCCTGGCCGAGCTGACGCCCGCCCAATTCGACGAACTCGTCGATGTAGCGGTGATAGTTGGTGAACAGCACGAAACGCTGGAAATG
>DATDLP010000404.1:0-2428 GCA_036519255.1 Croceibacterium sp. | reverse complement strand
TGGTGGCGACGACCCAGTGGTGGCGGTCGCCGCGGATCGAGCGGCCGACGACCTCCTCGGTCAGCCCGCCGTTGTAGAGGTCCGCCGCGTCGAGGAAGTTGATCCCCTGCCCGCGCGCCTTGTCGATGATCCGCCTGGCGGTCGGCTCGTCGGTCGCGCCGCCGAACATCATCGTGCCGAGGCACAGCGGCGAGACGCGCAGCGCGCTGCGGCCCAGGTAGCGATAGTCCATCGGTCTCTCCCGTTCGCTGTCCGCTGCCTATAGCCAGGCTCGCGGGGAAAAAAGCTGAATTGCGGTGGCACCCCGCGCGGGCAGGCACTATGTGGCCAGCCATGAAGATCGCCATCGCCTCCGACCATGCCGCCTACGCCCTGAAGACCGAGCTCGCCGAATGGCTCGCCGGCCTCGGTCACGAAGTGGCAGACCTCGGTACCGACGGCACGGAATCGGTCGACTATCCCGACTACGGCTACGCGCTCGCCGAGCATCTCGCGGCGGGCTCGTCCGAGCGCGGCATCGCGCTGTGCGGCAGCGGCATCGGCATCATGATCGCCGCCAACCGCAACCCGGCGGTACGCTGCGCGCTGGTGTCGGAGCCGCTCTCGGCCCGCCTGTCGCGCACGCACAACGACGCGAACGCGATCGCGCTCGGCTCGCGCCTCGTCGGCGTGGACATGGCCAAGGCCTGCGTCGAGGCGTTCCTCGGCGCCGAGTTTTCCGGCGGGCGCCACACCCGCCGGGTCGAGAAACTGTCGAAAATCCCGCAGGACGCCTGACCGATGAGTTCGCTTACCCAGGAAACCGCAAGCGCGGATCCACTGAATCGCTTCTGGCACGACAGCCTCGCCGAGGCCGATCCCGCAGTCGCCGCGATCATCGGCCGCGAGCTCGGTCGCCAGCGCGACCGGATCGAGTTGATCGCCAGCGAGAACATCGCCAGCCCGGCGGTGCTCGCGGCGACCGGCTCGGTGTTCACCAACAAGTATGCCGAGGGCTATCCGGGCCGCCGCTACTACGGCGGCTGCGAATGGGCCGACGAGGTCGAGACGCTGGCGATCGAGCGCGCCAAGCTGCTGTTCGGCTGCCAGTTCGCCAACGTGCAGCCCAATTCGGGCAGCCAGATGAACCAGGCGGTGTTTCTCGCGCTGCTGACCCCGGGCGACACCTTCATGGGGCTCGACCTCGCGGCGGGCGGGCACCTGACGCACGGTTCGCCGGTCAACATGAGCGGCAAGTGGTTCAACGCGGTGCCTTACGGCGTGCGGCGCGAGGACCAGCGGCTCGACATGGACGAGATTCGCCGGCTCGCGCTGGAGAACAAGCCCAAGCTGATCATCGCCGGTGCCACCGCCTATCCGCGCCACTGGGACTTCGCCGCGTTCCGCGCGATTGCCGATGAAGTCGGCGCGTACCTGCTGGCCGACATGTCGCACTTCTCGGGCCTGGTGGCCGGCGGCGCGCATCCCTCGCCGTTCCCGCATGCGCACGTCGTCACCACGACCACGCACAAGAGCCTGCGTGGCCCGCGTTCGGGCGTGATCCTGACCAACGACGAGGCGCTGGCGAAGAAGTTCAACTCGGCGGTGTTCCCCGGGATGCAGGGCGGCCCGCTGGTGCACGTGATCGCGGCCAAGGCGGTCGCGTTCGGCGAGGCGCTGCGGCCCGAGTTCAAGGTCTATGCCCGCTCGGTGGTCGAGAACGCCAAGGCGCTCGCGGCGAGCCTCGAGGAGCACGGCGTCGGCATCGTCTCGGGCGGGACCGACAACCACCTGATGCTGGTCGACCTCAGCTCCAAGCAGGTCACCGGCAAGGCAGCCGAGGTCGGCCTCGATCGCGCGTTCCTGACCTGCAACAAGAACGCCGTGCCGTTCGATCCGCTGCCGCCGACGAAAACCTCGGGTGTGCGGCTGGGGAGCCCGGCGGCGACCACGCGCGGGTTCGGGCCGGCCGAGTTCCGCAAGGTCGGCGGATTGATCGCCGAAGTGCTCGAAGGCCTGCGCCGCAACGGCGACGAGGGCGACGCGCAAGTCGAGGAAAGCGTTCGCCGCCGCGTCATGGAATTGTGCGAGGCGTTTCCTGTCTATCCCGGGAGGTAAGCGATGACCGATCCCAATACCCCGCCGAAGGGCGACGACCTGGTCGCCGACGCGATCGCCGAGGTCAAGGCGATGGCCAAGGAAGGCGCGCACCACCCTTCGACCAAGCCGGTGCTGATCGGCGCCGGCGTCGGTGCGGTGGCGGCAGCGGTGCTGCCCGTGGTGACCTGGCCGATCGGGCTCGTCGCCGGGGCCGGGTTCATGCTCTACAAGAGGCTGCGACCGTAGTTGCGCTGCCCGTTCTGCGCCCACGATGACTCGCAGGTAAAGGACTCGCGGCCGACCGAGGACACTACCTCGATCCGCCGCCGCCGGCAGTGCGAAAGCTGCG
>DATDLP010000403.1:0-3581 GCA_036519255.1 Croceibacterium sp. | reverse complement strand
GGCATCCCAGGTCTGCACCTGGCCGGCGACGCGCGGCAGCTCGACGGCAATGGCCGGAGTGGCAGCCAGCGAAAAGGCCGCGGCGACGGCAGTCGCGGCGGCCAGCTTGTGCTTGATCAGGCCCATGAGTTCCCCTTCACGCTCCCCTCGTCGAGACGCGACTAGGCGGTCCAGGCTTGCGACAGCCTGAACCGCCCGTCGGGAGCAGCAGCGCTCGGTCAGGGGTTACCCGAGGCCGCGCACTCCGCTGTAGTCGAGATCGACCACCTGGCCGTAGCGCACCTTGCAGGTGAAGCTGCCGGCATCGTAGCCGCGCTGGCCGTTGCTGTAGCCGCGGTAGTCGTTGCCCCAGCCGCGCTGCCAGTTGGCGTTGCGGGTGTTGACGGCAATGCGACCCTTGACCGTGTAGCCGTCGCGCTTGCGGTCGATCTGGCGGATGTCGGTCACCTGCGAACGCCCGCCGTACGAATAGCGGTTCGCGTTGCGCTCGGCCGCGTAGACGCACTGCTCGACCGCCTGACGCGAGTTGCCCGCGTTGTTGTAGCCGCGGCCATCGTAGCGGTTGCCGTTGTTGTAGTAACGGCCATCGTTGTTGCGGCCATCGTAGCCGCGGCCCTCGTAGACGTAGCCGTCGTTGTATCCGCGGTCGTTGCCGTTCGTCGCCGCCACCACGGCCGCGATGCCGCCGAGGATCAGCGCACCGGCAATGACGTCGCCGGTATCGATCCCGTCGTCGCGGTCGCGCTGCGCGAACGCCGGCGTGGCCGAACCCATCGCCATCGCGCCAGCCACGACGGTTCCGACCAGGGCTTTGGAAAGGGTCTTCATCGTTCTGCTCCTCTCGGATCCGGGCGAGATGCCCGTTGAGAGTCATGCAGATAAGCGCCGCGCGCTGTGGCGAGACTGAATACGTCCGACAGGAGTTGTTCAGAAAAGAGATTTGTTTTGTGAACGCTACAACAGGGGCGCGTTCGCGAAACGCGCCCCTGCCGCATGCGTCAGTAGCGGAAGCGAACCGTCGCGCCGTAGGTCATCGGGTCGTTCGGATAGCCCGAGATGCCGCGCGGCTGCGCCGGGGTGTCGAAGATCACGCCGACATCGCGCGTGTCGAGCAGGTTGCGGCCCCACAGCGCGAAGCTCAGGCCGCTGTCGAGGTCGTACGAGATCGAGGCGCTGAGATCCTCGACCTTGCGCGTGAACGGCGCGGCGGCCGCGAGCGCCGGGGCGGCGTTGGTGATCGTGCCGTCGGGAGCCCGCACCGCGAAGCCCGGAAGGCCTTCAATCAGCTGCGTTTCATCCTGCCACAGGAACGACACGCGCGGCACGATCGCGCCGTTGCCGACCGCGATTTCGTACTGAGCGCCGATCACCACCGACCATTCTGGGATGCCCGCCGGCCGTTCGCCGGTGAGATCGCCGACCGCGGAAACGGTGAAGCTGTCGTAGACCGGATCGAGGTAGGTCACGCCGAGGTTGAGCGTCAGCGCGTCGGCGATCGTGGCCATGCCTTCGAACTCGACACCGAAGGTGCTCTGCTCGCCGGCGTTGAGCAGCACGAACCCCGAGCCGGTGAAGATGTTCGACTGGAAGCCCTCGATCACCTGGTCGAACACCGCAAGGTTGGCCGAAATGTCGCCCCAGTTGCCCTTGATCCCGCCTTCGATCACGCGCGATTCCTCGGGGCCGGCGAAGCGGCTACCCGAAGTCAGGTTGGGCACCCCGAGCCCGGCGGCGATCAGCGCCGTGCGGTCTGCCGCGGTGGGGCGGCTGTCGCGCGACAGGTTGATCGAGCTCGCCTTGAAGCCCGTCGCGTAGCTCAGATAGAGGTTGATCGCGTCGTTGACGTCGTAGGCCAGCCGGACTGTGTAGCTGAAGTTGTCGTCGTTGACCTCGTTGTCCTCGACCGCGTTGGGCACGTTGACGAACGGCGGCATGAACTGCAGCGCCGTCAGCTGCAGCAGCGGCGCGGTCGCCGCGGCGGCGCCGGCCTGGATCTGCGCGAACGCCTGCGGCTGGGCTGCCGCGAACGCGGCGATCTGCGCCGGCGAGGCAAGGCCTCCCGGCACGCCGAGCAGCCCGCCGACGGTTGGGGAAATGCCGACGGCGGTGAGCTGGTTGCGCTTGGCATTGATGTCGATGCCCGAGAACACGTCGGTCGACACTGCATTGGTGACGTAAGTCTTGCTGTCGTCGGTGTAGTTGCCACCGAGCGTGAGCACGAGACCGTTGACGATCTCGAAATCGACCTGGCCGAACAGCGAGAACGCCTCGCTGTCGAGCGTGTACTCTTCGGTGAAGCCCTGCCCGGTGGGGAAGAACCGGCCGACGTACTTGGTCGGATTGCCCTCGAGCGTGCCGAAGGTCAGGTCGAGCGGGCGCGGCGGCGGCCCCGCATAGCCCGGAATGGCGCAAGCCGAGGTGTACAGCGCGAGCGAGCACCCCGAAAGCTGCTGAACCAGCAGGTTGGCGTAAGGCCGGAACTGCGTGCTGTAGCGCAGCTGGTTGGCCTGATCGATGTCCTCGCTGATGTAGAAGGCGCCGAGCAGCAGGTCGAGCCGGTCGCCGATCTCGCCGGCCACACGGAACTCCTGCGTGAACGTGCCGATGTTGAGGTCCTGGAAATTCGGATAGATCAGGTCGGCGCTGGTAAAGTCCGAATCCTGCACGGTCACCGCGTCGGTCACGCGGTACGCGGTGATCGAAGTGAGCGTGAAGGCATCGCTGACGTCGAGATCGAACTGGCCCGACACACCCCAGTTCTCGATATCGTTGGTCGAGTTGTAATTGTTGTAGACGACGTCCTCGAACATGTTGGCCGGTGTGTTGACCTGGCCGCCGAGCGCGCGGATCGCCGGGGTGGCGATGCCGTCCTGCACGTTGACGACCGCGCAGCAGTTCTCGTCGATCGAATCGTAGTCGGCGATCAGCCGCGCGCGGAAGCTGCCGCCGTCGTCGTAGAGCAGCTGAGCGCGCGCGAAGCCGCGGTCGCGCTCGTTGGTGCTGTCGCCGGTCACGGCATCGTCGAAGAAGCCGTCGCGCCGGTTGTAGCCGCCGGCGAAGCTGGCCGCGACGCTTTCGGCGATGGGGCCGGTAATATGGCCCTTGAGGATCATCTGGTCGTAGTTGCCGTAAGTCGCCTCGACCGAGCCGCCGAGCTCGAACTGCGGGTCCTGCGTGGTGATCGAGATGACGCCCGCCGAAGCGTTCTTGCCGAACAGCGTCGACTGCGGCCCGCGCAGAACCTCGATCCGCTCGACGTCGGGCAGATCGGTGATCTGCGCCGCGGTGCGCGAGCGGTAGACGTTGTCGACGAACACGCCGACCGACGGTTCAATGCCGGCGTTGTTCGCGCCGTTGCCGAAGCCGCGGATGAAGAAGTTGGTGTTGGCCGCGCTCTGCCGCTGGCCGACGCTGAGCGAAGGAACGACGGTCTGCAGATCGCGCAAATCGCGGATTTGCGCGCGCTCGAGCGTCTCGGCGGTGGTCACGCTGACCGCGACGGGCGTGTCCTGCAGGGTCTTCTCGCGCTTGGTCGCGGTGACGAGGATCATGTTGCCGGTGCTGGCGTCCTCCTCCGCGGA
>DATDLP010000402.1:0-8034 GCA_036519255.1 Croceibacterium sp. | reverse complement strand
CCCCGGGCGACGCGCAACCCGCGTGGGATGAGGTGGTCCAGCCCGAACGGCACCCGCCGCAACAGCACGCGGAGCGAGACCAGCCGCTGCCCGAGGGCAAGTAAAGGAGAAGCCCGATGGGCGAGTACGAACCGCACGATTCGCGCAACGTCACGCTGAAGCAGGAGCGCGCACCCGGCGAGCCGCCGCGCACCGGCCCGCGCGAGGGCGAGACGCGGCAGCAGGAGCAGTCCGAGCTCGAGCAGGACGAGCGGGGCGAGACGGCGGAAGCGACCGTGGCGCAGGCCGGCGAGGCCGAAGCGGCGCTGCGCGAGCGGGCGATCGAGCAGGATGCCGAGGAGCTCGACGTGCCCGACGGGGCGCGCTTCGACCGCAACGACTAGATCGGGCTTCGCTTCCCGCCCTGACCCCTCTCCGGTGGGTAGGGGCGCGCGTCGGCCCCGGCGCCCTAGCGGCGCTCGTGCTTCTGGAAGCGGCGCAGGATCTCGAGCGCGAGCAGCAGCGGCGTGGTCCACAGCCAGGTCATCAGCACCGCCTCGACCCAGCCTTGCGCCTCGGGCAGGCGCACGCTGCAGCCGTAGACCTCGAGCAGGTTGTCCGGGCGGCAGGTCGAGGGCCAGTAGGCGTTGGCCAGCAGATAGGCGCCGAACGCGATCCAGCCGAACTGGGTGATGTACAGCGCGAAGTAGCGGCTGATGCCCACCGGCTTGGTGCCGTATTGCTCGGGTGGCCGGGTGAGTCTCGCGCGCATCATCGGAATTTGCGCGGCAGTGGTTAAGATTTTGCTTTCGCGCCGCCGCACGGCCGCGGCAACCGCGATCCGCGCGTCACTTGCCCACGAACAGGAACGCCGCGGCGGCGAGGATGCAGGCGAACGCCGCGGCGTGGCGCCAGCTCAGCGCCTCGCCGAGCACGAACACCATGAACAGGCCGAACACCGTGAGCGCGATCGCCTCCTGCGCGATCTTGAGCTGGCCGGCGCTCCAGCCGCTCGCATAGCCGATGCGGTTGGCCGGCACCGCGAGCGCGTACTCGACCCCGGCGAGCAGCCACGAGATCAGGATCACCCATCCGAGCGGGCGCGCGTTGGCCACCTCGGGCCCGCCCTTGAGATGCCAGTACCAGGCGATGGTCATCAGGATGTTCGAGAGGGTGAGCAGGATCAGCGTCGGCATGTGCCATGATCGCCCAGCCGCGCGCCCGGCGCCAGTTGCCATGAGGGCCTTTCCACTTCGGCCGGCGGGGACCTAGCGCCAG
The DNA here is from genome assembly GCA_036519255.1 of Croceibacterium sp. Lineage (GTDB taxonomy): Bacteria > Pseudomonadota > Alphaproteobacteria > Sphingomonadales > Sphingomonadaceae > Croceibacterium_A. The sequence continues at coordinate 6,777 of DATDLP010000402.1, read as the reverse complement.
GCCGGGCCGGCGATGTCGAGCCCGCGCCGCGCGAGCTGGTCGAGCACGCCCTCGGGCTCGGCGAGAACGCGCAGCGGGACGACGGCGAGCGTGACGCCTTCGGCTTCAGTCGCGGCGGCGATCGCTTCGACCCACTGCCCGCGCAGCACCGGGCCCAATTCCGGGTCGGCCCACGGCCAGCACCGCCCGAGCGCCAGCTCGAGCGGGTTGGCCATGACCGCGGGCACGTCGAACGCCCGCCAGTCGGCCCCACGCCGTTCGATCAGGTCGGCGCCCAGCTCGGTGGCCGTCATCGCGGCATCGAGGCAGGGCAGGTGCGATTCGGGCGAGGCCTCGGCCAAGCCGTCGAGCATGTCCTCGCCGCGCACCGTGCCGACCGGCTCGGCCGGCACGTCGGCGCGGCGCGCGGCCTTGCGCACCACGTCGGTCGCATCCTTGCCGGTGTCGCGGTTGAAGCCGAGCCGCCGGGCGAGCAGGTCGAACGCGGTGATCAGGAAGCTCTTTTCGGAATAGTCCTGGTCGTAACGCTGCTCAAGCACGGCGAGGCGGCTGCGCTGCGCCTCGTCGAGATAGTCCGCCGCCACGGTGCCCTTGGGCAATCTGGTGATCTTTCCGCCGGCGAAGATCATCCGCAGGATGTCGCCCGCCGAGACCTTGGGCCTGGCGCCGAGGATCACCCGCTGGGCACCCTCGGTGGCGGCTTCGAGGCGATCGGGGAACCACGGAGTCGTTTCGGGCACGGCATAAAGCTCGCCCACGAGGATGATCGTGCCGCGGGGCGTTTCGATCGTCCACATCGGCGCGCCCGAGCGCTGCGCGGTGACGACGATCGCCTCGTCCGCGGCGCCTTCCTGCGCGGCTGCCCCGCCCGCGATCGCCGAAAGGCTCGCGGCAAGGAGCAGCGCGGCTCCTCTCATGGCACCAGCACCGTGTCGCGCGCCACGAGGTCGGTCTCGGGGTAGTCGAGCGTGAAGTGCAAGCCGCGGCTCTCGTGGCGCTTGAGCGCGCTCTGCACGATCAGGTCGGCGCACTGCAGCAGGTTGCGTAGCTCGATCAGGTCGGTCGTGACGCGGAAGTGGCCGTAGTAGTCGGCGACCTCCTCGTGCAGCAGCTTGATCCGGTGCGCGGCGCGCTCGAGCCGCTTGGTGGTGCGGACGATGCCGACGTAGTTCCACATGAAGCGGCGGATCTCGGTCCAGTTCTGCTTGATCACCACTTCCTCGTCGGAGTGGGTCACGCGGCTTTCGTCCCATTCGCGGATCGGTGGCACCGGAGCGAGATCGTCCCAGCACTTGAGCACGTCCTGCGCCGCCGCCTCGCCGAACACGAAGCATTCGAGCAGGCTGTTCGAGGCGAGGCGGTTGGCGCCGTGGAGACCGCTCTCGGTGCATTCGCCCGCGGCCCACAGCCCGGGCAGGTCGGTGCGCGCGTCGAGCCCGATCAGGATCCCGCCGCAGGTATAGTGCTGCGCGGGGACCACCGGGATCGGCTCTCTGGTCATGTCGATGCCGAGGCCGAGCAGCTTGTCGTGGATGTTGGGGAAATGCCCGGTGACGAACTCGGCCGGCATGTGGCTGATGTCGAGGTGGACGAAGTCGAGGCCGAAGCGCTTGATCTGGTCGTCGATCGCCCTCGCGACCACGTCGCGCGGGGCGAGCTCGGCGCGCTCGTCGTAATCGGGCATGAAGCGGTGGCCGGTGACCGGGTGCTTCAGGTGCCCGCCCTCGCCGCGCACCGCCTCGGTGATCAGGAAGTTCTTGACCTCGAGGTCGTAGAGGCAGGTCGGGTGGAACTGCATCATCTCCATGTTGGAGACGCGGCAGCCCGCGCGCCAGGCCATCGCGATGCCGTCGCCGGTGGCGCCGCGTGGGGCGGTCGAGAACTGGTACACGCGCCCCGCCCCGCCCGCGGCCATGATCGTCGCGCGCGCGACGTGGGCCTCGACCCGGCCGGTCGCGGGGTCGAGCGCGTAGACGCCCCACACCCGGCCCGAGCCCGAGTAGCGCTCCTCGTGCCGGCCGGTGATCAGGTCGATGCAGCTGCGGTCGGGCAGCAGCGTGATGTTGGGGCTGGCCTCGGCCGCCTTGAGCAGCGCGGCCTGGACTGCCCAACCCGTCGCGTCGGCGACGTGGACGATGCGGCGGTGCGAATGCCCGCCCTCGCGCGTGAGGTGCAGGTCGCTCCCGTCGCGGTTGAACGGCACGCCGAGCTCGCACAGCCGGTCGATCGCCTCGGGCGCGCGCTCGATCACGAACTCGACCGTCTCGCGCCGGTTAAGCCCGGCGCCGGCGACCATGGTGTCGCGGATGTGGTCGTCGAACGTGTCCCCGGCGTCGAGCACGGCGGCGATCCCACCCTGCGCCCACGCGGTCGAGCCGCTGGTCAGCGGACCCTTGGCGAGCACGAGTACCTTGCGCGTCTCCGCCAGCGTCAACGCGGCGGTCAGCCCGGCGGCGCCGGAGCCGACGATCAGGACGTCATATTCGTGCTGCACGGTGGCCATCGCGGCGCTTTTGCCGACCGATGGCTCCTCCCGCAAGCGCGGCGCGCTTGCTGGGGGTCGTGGCCTCGACTAGCCTCGTCTGCCCGGGAGGGAAGCGAATGCGCGCACTGCTGGCGGTCCTGTTCACAACCATGATGAGCTTTGCAGGGACCGCCGGCGCGCAGCCGGCCGAGCTTGCCCAACAGATCGACCAGGCGCTGTCGACGCTGCAGCCGGCGACGCAGGTTTCCGGCCGGAGCTATCCCGCGCAGTCGCTCGCCGAGCTGCTGCGGCTGCGGAACATTCCCGGCGCGAGCATCGCCGTGTTCCGCGACGGGCGCATCATCTATGCGCGCGGTTTCGGCGTGGCCGAGGCAGGCGGATCGCGCGCGGTCGACACCGAGACCTTGTTCCAGGCCGCCTCGATCAGCAAGCCGCTCACGGCGACCGCCGCGCTCGCGCTGGTCGAGCAGGGCCGGATCGACCTCGATGGTCCCGTCAACGAGCGCCTGACCTCGTGGCGCATCCCCGACAGCGCCGCGGCAGAAGGCGTGCCGGTAACGCTGCGGCAGCTGCTCACACACACCGCGGGCCTCACGGTGCACGGCTTTCCGGGCTACGCGCCCGGCGCGCCGCTGCCCGCCGTGGCGCAAGTGCTCGATGGCGCGCCGCCCGCCAACACGCCCGCGGTGCGCGTCGACCAGCGGCCCGGCTCGGCGTGGCGCTACTCGGGCGGTGGCTTCACCGTGTCGCAGCTGCTGCTGAGCGACGTGACCGGCGAGCCATTTGCCGACCTCATGCGCCGCCTGGTCCTCGCGCCGGCCGGTATGGCGCACAGCACTTACGCGCAACCGCCGCCCGTCGAGCTGCGCGAGACGGCTGCCTGGGGCTACCGCGGCACCGGCGAGCCGGTCGAAGGTGGTTATCATGTCTACCCCGAGCAGGCGGCAGCGGGCTTGTGGACCACGCCATCCGATCTCGCGCGCTGGGCGCTGGCGCTTTCGGCCGATTTCACGCGCGGCGACGGCAAGCTGCTCGACCACGACACAGCGATCGCGATGCTGACACCCGGCCTGGGCGGCTTCGGCCTGGGTGTCGGGGTGGGCGGTAGCGGAGACTTGCTGACCCTTAGCCACGGCGGCGCCAACGAGGGTTATCGCGCAGTCCTCAGGGCTTTCCCGCGCAAAGGCGACGGAATCGCCATCATGACCAACAGCGACAATGGCGATGCGCTGATGCGCCCGGTCATGATCGCCGTCGGGCGCGCGCTCGGCTGGCCTGGCTCGGAACCCCAGGTGATCGTTCCCGTCGCCGTTCCCGCCCAGCAACTGGCGGACGCAGTGGGCCGCTACGCGACGTTCGGCGTGTCGGTGGACGTGCAGCTGAACGGCGACGTGCTGCGCGCGACCGCGACCGGCAGGCCGCCGGGCGATCTCATCCCCCAAGGTGACGACCGCTATCTTGCGGAGGATGGCACGCCGATCCGCTTCGTCCGCGATCCCGCCACCAACGGCATCACCGGCCTGGCCGCGGCCGGCGTGACGCTGCAGCGGTCGGACCCTTAGCTTGCCCCCACCTGCGAGGTCAGCTGCACGAACACGTCCTCGAGCGCGGGCTCGCGCGTGGTCACGTCCTCGATCGCGTAGCCGTGCTGCTGGACCAGCGCGAGGATCTGGCCCGCGCTCGAGGCGTCGCGGTCGTAGGTCACCTCGAGCGTGCGCGGCTCGACCACCTCGGCCTTGAGGAACGCCTGCTCCATCGGCGGGCCCGCGAGGTCCTTGTCGACGCTCACCCGGACGATCTTCTCGCGCGCCATGCCGACCAGCTCGCGGGTCGGCTTGTTGGCCACCAGCTCGCCGCGATTGATGATCGCTATCCGGTCGCACAGCTGCTCGGCTTCCTCGAGGTAGTGCGTGGTCAGCACCACGGTCACCCCCTCGGCGTTGAGCTCGCCGACCAGCTCCCACAGCTGACGCCGCAGCTCGACGTCGACGCCCGCGGTCGGCTCGTCGAGCACGAGGATCGGCGGCGAGTGGACCATCGCCTTGGCGATCAGCAGCCGCCGCTTCATTCCGCCCGAAAGCGTGCGCGAATAGGCGTCGCGCTTGTCGGCGAGGTGCACCGCGTTGAGCAGCTCTTCCGAGCGGCGCAGGTGGCGCGCGATACCGTACAGCCCCGACTGGTTCTCGAGCACCTCGTAGGGCGTGAAGAACGGGTCGAACACGATCTCCTGCGGGACGATGCCGATCGAGCGCTTGGCGTTGCGGTGGTCGCGGTCGATGTCGTGGCCCCAGATTTCGACCGTGCCCGAGGACTTGGTGACCAGCCCGGCCATGATGTTGATCAGCGTCGACTTGCCCGCGCCGTTGGGGCCGAGCAGGCCGAAGATCCCGCCTTCGGGCACGTCGAAGCTCACGCCCTTGAGCGCGAGCTTGGGCGGCGCATCTCCCTGCCCGGCATACTCTTTGACGAGCTCGCGGATGGCGATCGCGGCCTGCGGTGATGCGTCCGGCATGCCCGGCCCTTAGGGCGTGGGGGCGGATCTCGTAAAGGGGCGATGGTTTCCGGCAATCCCTAGCGCGACGTTAACCACGTCCTGAACCGCCGCCTTCATGGCTTTCGGCCTAGCGCCGCGACCGATGAGATGGGGGAATCCTCTCCGGCGGTGCCGCGACGGGCGGTGGGCCATCGGCGAGCGCGCAGCTTGCGCGCTGCTCGCGGCGTTGGCGCTCGCCCCGCTTCCCGCGCTCGCGCAAAGCCAGGGCAGCGCGATGGCGCGCAGCGAGATTCTCCCGCCGGTCACCGTGCTGCACGATGTCGACATGGACTTCGGCCGCATCCTGCCGGGAACGGCAGACGGCAGCGTGGTGATGACTCCCGGATCCACCGCAAGCTGTGCCGTGAACTTCGGCATCGTCCGCACAGGGCCCTGCAGAGCTGCCCGATTCGAAGGCGAGCTGTTCTTCATCTCCGGGCTGACCGTGCTGCGGCCGGCCGGGAACCAGATCATGCTCACGGGGCCGGGCGGCGCGACGATGCGGCTCCGCAATTTCACTTTCGCCAAGGGCTCGGCGCTCATGCTCGGCGGCACCCAGCCCGACCCGCAGTACTTCGTGATCGGCGGCCAGTTCATCGTTTACGTCGGCGGCACGCTCGACGTGAGGCGCAACCAGCAGCCGGGAATTTATAACGGCACGTTCACGATCACGCTCAACTACAATTGAGTGGCGCTGCCGGGCGAAGCCCGCCGCATTGTTGGTTGCCGCCTGTCGTTAAGGCGAAGCTAACCATCATTCATCTGCCCTCCTTCATGGCTCGCGCGCTAGGCGGGCAGGATGGGTTCGGTGCATCTCGGCCGGTTGAGCGCGCGCGCGGCGTGGCCGGCGGGCGCGGTGCTCGCGGCGCTGGCCCCGGCTCCCGCGGCGGCGCAGCAGGCCTGGGCTTTCGCGCAGAGCGAGATCGTCGACCCGAGCACGATCAGCAACACTGCCGATCTCGATTTCGGCGTGATCGCGCCGAACGCGGGCGGCGGCAACGTGCTCCTGAGCCCGAGTGCGACGGCGGTGTGCACCACGACCGGCGGGCTGGTCCGCACCGGGCCATGCAAGGCCGCCGTCTTCACCGGGCTCACCTTCATCGGCGGCGGGCTGCGCGTGATGCGGCCGAGCGGCAACAGCATCACGCTGACCGGCCCGTCGGGCGCGACGATGCAGGTCAACGCGTTCACCTTCGGCGGGTTCGGTACCACCGCCTATACCGGCAACAACGGTGCCAACCATCACTTCGACGTCACCTCCGTCGACGGGTCGTACACCTTCTATGTCGGCGGCAGACTGGTGGTCGGGCCCGGGCAGCTGCCTGGCGTCTACACCGGCACGTTCGACGTCCGCATCACCTACAACTGACCGGTGGCGGCGCATGCGGCCCATTGCCACGGGCGGGACGAGCCCCTAATCGCGGCGGCGATGGATCACGTTCCCGAAGTCACCCTGGTCGACACGCCGCGCGTTCATTGCGACGGCGCCGGCGCTATCCGCGGCGGTGCGGGCTACCGCCCGGCCGCGCTCGGCCACCCGCGCGTCTACCTGCAGATCGACGAGAAGGGCTATGCCGACTGCGGCTATTGCGACCGGCGGTTCGTGCTGCGCGACGGCCCTGCCGAGCGCGGATTGCACGAGGCTTCGCCCGGGGACCTGGGCGGTTCCCCCGCTGCCTGACCCGCAAGAGTCTTGCGCCGTCAGCTTGGGTTCACCACAATCGTTCCATATATCCCGCCAAAGTGGGAGAACGGCAAT
>DATDLP010000401.1:0-21924 GCA_036519255.1 Croceibacterium sp. | reverse complement strand
GCAGGCGCGGCCCGAGCCGGCGATCGAGGCGATCGTGCGCGCGGCCGAAGGCAGGCGGGTGGTGATGATCAACGAGGCGCATCATGCGCCGCGCCACCGCGCGTTCACCTACCGGCTGATGCTCGCGTTGCGCGAGGTCGGATTCACGCATTTCGGGGCCGAAACCTTCTGTTCGGCGTCGGACTGCGAGCCGCTGCTGGTGGACGGTGCGCCGCGGCTGGCGACCGGGTTCTACACGCGCGATCCCGTGTTCGCCGATCTCGCGCGGCAGGCCGGCGCAGCCGGCTACACGCTGGTCGGATACGAGATGCGGCCCGACCAGCCGTTCCCGGCCAGCGAGCCGAACGTGCCCGGACCGCGCAACAGCCGCGAACTGGCGCAGGCGGTGAACCTCAAGGCGCTGCTCGACGCCGATCCGGCCATACGCGTGGTGGTCCACGTCGGCTTCGGCCACCTGAGCGAGACCGCGCCGGATTCGGGGACGCTCATGTTCGCCGGCCAGCTCAGGGAGCTGACCGGCGAGGACCCGCTGACGATCGACCAGGTCGAGGGCACCCCGCAGCACGACCGCGAGCACGATTCGCCGCTCTACAACGCCTTCGTCGCGCGGTTCGGCGCGTCGGCGAGGCCGGTGGCGATCGCCAACGATCCGGCGCACCCGCTCGGCCTTTACCGGGTCGATCTGAGCGTGATCCACCCGGTGCAGCACGAGGTGAACGGTCGCCCCGACTGGCTGGCGATGGACGGCTACCGCAAACCGCACGCAGTCGCGCTGGCACCGCTCGAGGCGCGCAGCCTGGTGCGCGCGTTCGTTGCCGGCGAGCCGGCCGGCGCGATCGCGATGGACCAGATGCTGGTCGGGCCAAAGGCGGAGGCGGTGACGCTGATGCTGCCGGTGGGGGATTACCGTCTCGTGCGGCAGACCGCGGGGGCCGAGGATCTGCCGCTCGGCGAGGCGCGGATTCGGTAGCTCCGTACGGAGCTGGCGATGCAGCCGGGCGGCCGCATCCCGAAGATTTGCGGCTGGTACCCCAGGACCGGCCGGTTGCGCCGGCGACGGCCTCGGGTAGTCTCCGGCACATGCGTCGGCTGGCTCCTTTGCTGATCCTCGCGGCGCTGGCGCCGGGCGCACAGGCGCAGACCGCCCCAAGCGAGCAGGCGGTCAGGCAGCTCCAGGTCGACGACAAGCTGATGCCGGCGCTGGCGATGCTCGAGCAGCTCGTCGCGGTCGATCCATCCGCTGCGGGCTGGGGCGCGCAGATGTGGGCCTTCAGCGGCGACGTCGCGACCGCCGACGCGCTGTTCGCGCGCAGCAGCCCGCGGCCGGGCGGGCGGGCGCCCGACCTGTCGCAGGCCCGGCCAGAGCCGGCGATCGCGGCGATCCTGCGCGCGGCCGAGGGCCGGCGGGTGGTGATCATCAACGAGGCGCATCACGCGCCGCGGCACCGGGCGTTCACGCACCGGCTGATGCTCGCGCTGCGCGAGGCCGGCTTCACGCATTTCGCGGCGGAGGCCTTCCCGCCGCGGCCGCCGACCGACGGCGTGCCGCGGCGCGAGAGCGGATACTACGTCTCGGACCCGGTGTTCGGCGATCTCGTGCGGCAGGCGATGGCCGCGGGCTATGTGCTGACGCCCTACGAGATGTCCTTCGAGCGGGTGCGCGAGCGCGAGGGCCTGACACCTGAGCAGTTCGGCACGCTGCGCGACCGCGCCCAGGCCGAGAACATCAAGGCCGTGCTCGACGCCGATCCCGAGGCGCGGATCCTCGTGCATTCGGGCTTCGGGCACCTGAACGAGGGGCCGATCGGGGCGCTGCGCCCGTTCGGCCTGCAGCTTGGCGAACTGACCGGCGAGGACCCGCTGACGATCGACCAGACCGAGGGCACACCGCAGCACGACGCCGCATACGACTCATCGCTGTACCGGGCCTTTCTCGCGCGGTTCGGCTGGCCCGCGGTGCCGGTGGCGATAACCAACGATCCGGCGCAGCCGCTCGGTGCCTACCGGGTCGATCTCAGCGTGATCCACCCGACGCCGGGCGCAATCGAGGGCCGGCCCGGCTGGCTGGCGATGGACGGTTATCGCCGGCCGCACGAGGTCATGCTGGCGCCGCTCGGCGGGCGCAGCCTGGTGCGCGCGTTCGTCGCCGGAGAGCCGGCCGGCGCGATCGCGATGGACCAGATGCTGGTCGGGCCCGGCGCGGCGAGCGTGACGCTGATGCTGCCTCCCGGCACCTACCGCCTCGTGCGGCAGACCGAAGCGGGCGAGGACCTGCCGTTCGGCGAGGTACGGATTCGCTGACTACCCGGCCGGAGGCCGCGGCAGCGCGACGATCTCGAGCCGCTGGGCCGGGTTGAGGTAGCGCGCGGCAACCGTCTGCAGGTCGGCCGGGGTCAACGCGGCGAGGCGCTCCTTGCCGCTGACGAAGCGGCCGATGCGGTCGGGCCGGCGCTGCGCGCGCTCGACGAGGTTCATCCAGCCGCCATTGGTCTTGAGCGCGTTGTCGTAGGCCTCGAGCATCGGCTGGCGCGCGCGCAGCAGCTCGTCCTCGTCGACCGGCGCGGTGGCGAGCCGGGCGACCGTATCGAGCATCGCCTGACGCGTGGCCGCGACGTGGCTGGTGTCGACCGCGGCGCTGATCGTGAACACGCCGTAGCCGGGGTAGACGTCGGATTCGGTCGCGGTCACGCCGGGGGAGTAGGTCTGGCCGAGCTTCTCGCGCAGCGTGTCGAGCAGCTCGAGCCGCATCACGCGCTCGAGCAGCTCGAGCCGCAGCTCGTCGTCGAAATCGCTGTCGTCGCGCGTCGGCCAGCTCATGCGTACGATCGCCTGGTTGGCGGCGCCATCGTGGTACACGGTGCGCGGGGTGCGGTCGGCGGTGAAGGCGCGCACGTGGTTGTCGGCGTAAGCACGGAACGCGGGCTCTCGCGCGGGCAGCGCGGCGAGCGTGCGCGAAATCAGCTCGATCGCCCGTTGCTCGTCGATGTCGCCGACCAGCGCCAGCTCGAGCGCGCCGTGGGCGAGGCGGTCGGAGATGTCGGTCTTGAGCCTGGCGAACGTGAGCCCGAGGTAGGCCTCCTTCGGCTGCAGCGTGAAGCGCGGATCGTTGTCCGACAGGATGCCGCCGGCGGCGTTGCCGAGCGCGTTCTCGGCGGTGGCGTCGCGGCTGGCGAAGAAGTTCTCGATGCCGCGGCGATACTGCGCCTCGCCTTCGGGGCGGAAGCCAGGGTCGCTGAGCGCGGCGGAGGTCAGCTGGAGCTGAAGCTCGAGGTCGCGCGGCGTGGTCTGCGAGGCGAACACGAAGGTCTCGGCATCGGCGTTGAAGGTGAAGCCGACCGCGCTGCCGGCGAAGATCGTCTGCAGCTCGTCGATCGAGTGCTTGCCGAGCCCGCCCGCCGGGAGCGCGCTGTCCATCGCGGTCGCCAGCGGGTTGTCGCGGGTGTTGAGCATCTGCCCGCCGTCGATGTTGAGCTCGACCGACACGCGGTCGCGCTGGAGGTCGGTCTGCTTGAGGCTGACCCTGAGCCCGTTCGAGAAGGTCAGCAGCCGCACCCCGAGCAGCGGCTCGACGGCGTCCGCGACCACCGTGCCGGGGGTGCCGAACTCGGTGTAGGCCCACTGGGTCGGCGTGCCGCTCTCGTTGGCAGCGAGCGTCTCGGCCATGCCCGCGTTCCACGCCGCGCGCAGCGCCCCGGCGCCGCCCTCGGGCGCGGTCCGGCCTTCGAAGCGGATCAGCGGATCGTCGAGCGGGACCAGCTCCTCGCGCAGCGCGGCCATCACGCTCGCGGGAGTGATCTCGGGCAGGTGGTCGATGAAGCGCTGCAGCGCGCTCGCGGGCGTGGTCGGCACCTGGCCGTCGTCGAGCAGCGTGATTGCGCCGGTGACGAAGTTGGCGTTCGAGCGGGTCTCGGCTCCGGCGGCGTTGTTCTCGAGCGCGGTGCGCAAGTTGGCCACTTGTTCGGCGACCTCGGCCTCGGTGAAGCCGAACTCGAGCGCGCGGCGGTATTCGGCCTGCGCAGCGGCGAGCGCGCGCTGCCATTCGCCGTCGCCGGCTAACACCACGAGATTGGTCGTGAGGCCGGTCTCGAACACTTCGGCAGTGCCGATCGCGGCGCTGCGGAACGGCGGGTCCTCCTGCCGCGCGATGCGCTGGAAGCGGCGGTTGATCACGCCGTAGCCGAGCTGGCGGCGGACGTTGAGCTGGCGGAAGGCGAGCGTGTCGGTGTGGTCGATCCACGGCCCGTGGCGCGAGACCGTTATCTGCTCGGACAGCGCGGGATCGACGAACACGTCGGTCTCGCCCTTGCGCTCGAGCGGGATCGGGCCAGCGGCGACCGCGGGCTCGATCGGCTGCGGCTGCCAGCTGGCGAAATGCTCGCGGATCTCGGCTTCGACCTGGTCGGGATCGAAGTCGCCGACCACGATCACCGCGGTGTTCTCGGGGCGGTAGATGCGGCGGTAGAGCCCGCGCAGCTTGTCGGCGGTGGCGACCTGCAGCGTCTCGACAGTGCCGATCGGCAGCCGGTCGACGAAGCGCGCGCCGGGGTAGAAGAACTGCGCGCCGTCGAGGTAGTTGCGCAGGTCATACGTGTCGCGCACGCGCTTCTCGGACAGCACCACGCCCTTCTCGCGCTCGACCGCATCGGGGTTGAAGCTGAGCTCGCTGGCGACCTCGCGCATCAGCATCAGCGAGGTGTCGAGCAGCGCCGGCGTGTTGCGCGGCAGGTCGAGCTTGTACAGCGTGACGTCGAAGTTGGTCGAGGCGTTGGTATCGGCCCCGAACGCGAGGCCCTCGCGCTCGAGCAGGCGGATCATCTCGCCCTCGGGCACGCGGGTCGAGCCGTTGAACGCCATGTGCTCGATGAAGTGCGCGTAGCCGAGCTCCTCCGGAGTCTCGGCGAGCGAGCCGGCGTCGACCCAGAACTGCACCATCGCCGTGCCGCGCGGCGTGGCGTTGGGGCGGATCACGTAGCGCATGCCGTTGTCGAGCCGGCCGAAGCGGTAGGCGGGGTCGGGCGGGAGGTCGCTGGTGGCGAACGGCCATTCGTGTTGCGGCTGGACAGGCGCGGTCGCTGCCGGGGCCTGCTGGCCCTGCGCTGGGAGCGCGACGGTGACGAGAAGAGCGGCGAACAGGATGCGGCGGATCATTGACCGCTGTGTGGCCGACAATGGCTTAACGGGCAATGGCCGGCGATCCCGCCCTCGACCCCGCTTCGGCGCGTATGAGCATGCGCAAAAAATACGATCGTGAACTGCGGGCCGAAGCGCCCGGCGACGTTAGAGCTTTCGGCAGGGCGCATGCGACGGGCGCCGGCGTTCGCCGCAGGTCCGTCGCGCGTTGTCGCTGTCGCATGGCCGCCATGGTGGCCGGGCTATAGCCGATGGCGAACGAAGAGGAGAACACGGGCAAATGGGATCGAAATGGATGCCGATGCCGCCGCTGCGCCGTGGTCTCCTGGGCTCCGGATGGCGCGAGCGGAGGGCCCGCCGCGCGGTCGAGGAGGGCTGGATCCTGCTCCGCGGCGCGGCGCCCACCGGAGCGGTTGACCGCGGGCTCGTCGTTTCGCTCACCTCGCATGCCGCGCGCTTCGGCACGCTGGCGCTGACCCTCAAGAGCCTGTTGCTCCAGACATGGCGGCCCGAACGGGTGGTGCTGTGGCTCGGCCACCGCGACGTTCCGCTCGTTCCCGCCGAGGTGCAGGCGCTCGAGGCGTTCGGTCTCGAGATCCGCGCCTGCGAGGATCTCGGCCCGCACACCAAGTACGTCCACGCTCTGCACGAATGGCCCGGCGGACGGATCGCGATCTGCGACGACGACACCTGGTATCGCCCCGAATGGCTGGCCGACCTCGTCGCCGCCGACAGGCCGGGTGAGGTCGCGTGCCACCGGATCCACCGGATCGTGCTCGACCCGGAGGGTCTGCCCGAGCCCTATCGCCTGTGGGATCACGATATCGATGCGCGCGACGCTTCGCCGCTCAATTTCCCGACCGGGGTCGGCGGCGCGCTGCTGCATGGCAACCGGTTCGATCCGCGCGTGCTCGACACCGGCACGGCGCTGGCGCTGTGCCCGACGGCCGACGACCTGTGGCTCTACGCCACGGCCCGGCTCGCCGGCACCCGGTTCCGCCTCGCCGGTCCTTACGAACCGCTGGTGGTGTGGCGTACCTCGCAGGATGCCGCGCTGTGGCGCATCAACGTGGCCGAGCGCGCGAACGACCGGGCAATGGCCGCGGTGCTCGCGCGCTTTGGGGCGGAGGCGCTGTTCGGCCGCGGGGCCGAGTGGCTCGCGGCGTAGTCGCTCGCCGCCCGACTGCTCAGCAAACTTCGACCAGCTGGGCGCCCCCCGCGAGCTCGCCGAACCGGACTTTGCGCCCAGTGAAGCGCTCGACGATCTCGGCCGCCGTGCGGGTATGCTGGCTCAGCTTGACGCTGGTGAACGCCCCGCCGCCGGCAAGCGCGAACGGCAGCGGGAGCTGGTCCTGCAGGTAGGGTCCGGCGAACGCGTTCGAGGCGCAGTAGCCGGCCATGCGCTTGCCCGCGGTGTGGCCGAGCTTCTCGGCCGTCACGCCGAGCTTGCCGAAGCCGGCGACGACTTCGGTGACATGCTCGAACGCCGCCTCGAGCAGCAGCACCACGCCCGGGCCCTGGTCGGCCGGCAGCTCGCGGATCGCGAACGCCTGCTCGTCCCACGCGGGCAGCTCCTTGCGCGCGGCCTTGATCAGCCGCGCGGCGATCTCGCCCGGCAGCGAGGCGAACAGCGCTTGGGCGGCCTGGCCGGTCGCCGCACCGCGATCGAGGCATTCGATGCGGCGCAGCGGGGCCGGCTGGATCTCGATCTCGATCCGGCCGCCTCCGCGCGGATAGAACCCGTGCCGGGTCAGCCGCGCGGTGACCTGCGGCCCCATGCGGGCGACGATCGGCAGGAAGGTGCGGGCGATGAACTCGAACGGCGGCGCCATGGCAGCATGGGTCCCGCCTTCGAGCACGAGGCGCGAGGGGGCGTCGGCCAGCGCGAGCGGCATGAGCACCGTCTGCAGCACCAGCCCGGTCGAGCCGGCGGTGCCGACCGAGAACGTGTAGTCGCCCGGCCGGACCTTGCCCGGCCGGAACGCGACGCGCGGCGAGCCGATCGCCAGCCCCTCGCACTCGCCGCCGCCGATCGCGCAGGCGGCCTCGATCGCGGTCATGTGCTGGCGCATCAGGCCCGGCTTCTCGCGCCCGCCGCGCACGTTCTCGATCACGAACGGCTCGCCGGTGACGAGCGACAGCGCGCACGCATTGCGCAGCACCTGCCCGCCGCCTTCGCCTTCGGATCCGTCGATGGTGATCATTCTCTATCTCGTATCGGAAGAATGGCGGCGTGAAGGGGGATCACCCCTTCACGCACACCACCTGCTTGAGCGTGTGGACGATCTCGACGAGGTCGGCCTGCGCCGCCATCACCGTCTCGATCGGCTTGTAGGCCTTCGGGGTCTCGTCGATCACGCCCGCGTCCTTGCGGCACTCGACACCCGCGGTGTCGGCGATGTGCTCGTCGAGCGTGACCAGCTTCTTGGCCTCGGTGCGGCTCATCACGCGACCCGCGCCGTGGCTGCAGCTGTCGAAGCTCTCCGGGTTGCCGAGCCCGCGCACGATGAAGCTCTTCGCCCCCATCGAGCCCGGGATGATCCCCATCACGCCCTTGGCCGCGCGCACCGCCCCCTTGCGGGTGACGAGCACGTTCTCGCCGAAGTGGTTCTCGCGCGTCACGTAGTTGTGATGGCAGTTCACCGCTTCGACATCGGCCTCGAACGGCCTGGCGATCTGGCCGCGCAGCGCGTCGATCACGTGGCGCATCATCACCTGCCGGTTGAGCCGGGCGAAGTCCTGCGCCCACTCGACCGCCTCGACGTAGTCGTCGAAATGGTCGGTCCCTTCCGGGAAGTAGGCGAGGTCCTGGTCGGGCAGGTTGATGTGCCACTCGCGCATGTCCTGCTTGGCCAGCTCGATGAAGAAGCTGCCGATCGCGTTGCCGATTCCGCGGCTGCCCGAATGCAGCATCACCCACACGCGCTGCGCCTCGTCGAGGCACAGCTCGATGAAGTGGTTGCCCGTGCCGAGCGTGCCCAGGTGCACGAGATGGTTGGCCTTCTCGAGCTTCGGGTACTTCGCGGCGATGCGGCCGAAGCGCTCGGCAAGGCCGGCCCAGGCGTCGATCACGACCGGCGGGGGATCGCCCCAGCTGCCCTTGTCGCGCCCGCCGCGCCCCACGCTGCGCCCGTGCGGCACCGCCGCCTCGATCGCCGAGCGGATCCCCTCGAGGGTGTCCGGCAGGTCGCTGGCGACGAGCGAGGTGCGCGCCGCCATCATGCCGCAGCCGATGTCGACCCCGACCGCCGCCGGGATCACCGCGCCCTTGGTCGGGATCACCGAGCCGACGGTCGCGCCGATCCCCACATGCACGTCGGGCATCGCCGCCACGTGCTTGAACACGAACGGCATCTGCGCCGCGCGCGACAGCTGGGCGCGCGCCTTGTCGTCGACCGGCACGCCGCGGGTCCACATCTTGATCGGCACGCCGCCTTCGACGTGTTGGTAATCGTAAGTCTGGGTCATCGCGACCTCCCTGTTCCTTCATAAGTGCCGGCGACGAGGTTTGGCGAGACTTTCCCGGGCGAACCCGGGTGCGGATTTGAACCGCTCGGCCTTTCGGCCTCTACCGATGTAGTCCCGCCGGCATTCGCCGACCGATTGATGTGCTGGCGACGAGCTGTGGCGAGACCTCTTCACTGAGCTACTCCGGATCGCTCCGGGGGCGGGCTCGAACCGCCGGCCTCCTGCTCGCGCAGGCGCTCTCCCATGTAGTCCCGCCGGCATTCGCCAGCGTCGATTGGTGCCATGGCGACGAGTGGTCGACAGACGGTGCCCGCTCTACCGCTGAGCTACGGGCCCATAGTGGCGGGCCCGGCAGGATTCGAACCTGCGACCTGGGGAGTTGGAGTCCGTGTAGTCCGTCAGGCATTCGCCATGGTTTTCAAATCTCGGTCACGGCGACGAGGTGGTCGTGAAACAGCTCCATGCTCTAACCCTCTGAGCTACCCGGCCGAAGCCGGGGACGGATTCGAACCGCCGACACTGAAGTCCCATGTAGTTCCACAGGCATTCGCCGTGATGTTGCGTGTCGGATCGTGGCGACGAGTGTTCGGCGAGACGGCGGTCCTTAAGCTACGTTGCCAAGGCGGGATTCGAACCCGCATCTCCCTGGCCCGTTGCCGGGCCGGGGCGCTTTACTCGTCGGACCTGTCGTTGGGCGATGTAGTCCCACCGGCATTCGCCACGATCTGATCGTGAAATGGGGTGAAGCGTCACGGAGACGAGGATTGGAAAAGACTGAGGGCGGCGCTCTGCCTGGCTGAGCTACCGGCCGTTTCCGACCGGGCGGGATTCGAACCCGCGACCTCCACCGTGCCAGTGTAGTCCTTCCCGGCATTCGCCGTGACACTCCGTTTCATACCTCCGTTTCGTTGACGATCTCGACCCAATCGCGCGTCTCGCCTTTGGCGAACCGCGCCATCGCGTCGAACACCGCGTCGGTGAAGCCACCGACATTCATGATGTCCTTGCGGTCCCCCTTGGAATCCGGGGCCTGCGTCGAGCCGTACGGCTGGATGTCGATGCAGATCAGCTTCGCGCCCGGGTTGCGGGACTTCAGCTTGTTCCACTCGCTCATCGTCGCCGTCGCGCTCTGGCGTGCCCAAGGCCGGGCGGAATCGATCCAGGACTCATTGTCCGAGACGATTACTACCATATCGACCCTGGCCTGCTCGCGGTTGAGCAGCGCCAGCGGCGCGGAGACGTTGGTCCCACCCCCGCCGATCGAAGCCAGCTTCGCAGCGTTGGCTGCGACGCGGGCATGCGGATCGAGCTTGAGCGGCACCACGCCGACCTCGAACGGCAGCACGCGAGCCTTGCGGTTGGTGCGCAGCACCGCCGCCGCGACCAGCGCCGCCACGTCGATGCAGCGAACCTTCGAGCTCGCGCCCGTGCGGTACCCGGTCGCCGGCGAGCTCATCGAGCCCGAGACGTCCGGACAGACCACGACGTTGCCGTCGAGCGCCGGGACCCTCGCCAGCGAGGCTTCGAGCGCCGTTTCGAGCGCTGCCTGCACCGCAAGCGGGACTCCTTCGCCGACTTGTCCGAGCGCGACCATCAGCTGGTACGGCGCCGGACGAACCTTTGCGAGCGCTTCGCCATCCGCCAGGCGGGCAGCGACCATCGCGGTCGCCCCCTCGACGCCGAAGGCGCCATTGCGGGCGAGCGTGTTCAGGTTCATCCGCAGCGCCTGCCAGCCCATGCGTCCGGCCAGCTCGACCCACTGCTCCGCCGAAAGCGGAAACGCGGTCAGCCATTCGAACGGCACGTTCGGCAGGGCACGCGACGGATCGCGCTTCCACGCCTCGAACGCGGCGATCTCCGCCGGCAGCGCCTCGACGTCGTACGGCTTGCCGATCAGCCAGCCGTAGAACGCGCGGCGCTCGGCCGAAGCCGGAGCCGGGTGGACCATGCGCACGATGTCCGCGAGGCTCGGGTCCTTGCCCGTCGCCGCGGCCATCAGGTCGCGGATCGAGGCCTGCTCGAGCCACTCGCGCACCAGGCGCTTCGGCCGCGAGCCGAGCGAGGTTCGCCCGGTCTGGCCGGAGCGCATGATCTGCACGAAGGTGCGCAGCATGCGGCCGTTGTCGATCACGCGCTTGAACACCCGCACCGACAGGTCCGGATCGGCCGTGGTCAGCACCGCGGTGAGCAGCGCCGGCATATCCTTCATCGCGCCGGAGCGGCGGGCATAGACCGCCGCCCTGGCGACGAACTGCGCGTCGACCTTCGAGGCCGCGTCGAGGACGTCAGCGAGCTGCGCCTCGGCGCCGGCGTAGAAGCCGTCGGCCAGCGTGCCGGTCGCAGCGAGCTGCGCCAGCTTGGCCTCGGGGCCGTAGGCATAAGCACGCCCGCCGGCCTGGTTGACCGCATCGGCGCGCGGCAGCTTCGCGAGCAGCGAAGAAAACAGGTTCCTGTTGGCCATCGTCCAACTCCTCATTCCGGCGGTTCGGGGGCGGCCGGCCCATTCCGGCCACCCCAGTTTCCGCTCGATGCCGGGTGTTCGACCAACCCGACGGGTGGATAAGAGCAGGATGCGTGCCAAACAGGCGTCGCGACAGTCTGATTTTCATTAAACTATTGATTTATAAAGTATTAATGCACGAGAGGTCACCCAGCGCTATCCTTCACAATTCCGGAATTGTATATCACAGGATAAGAGATTAGAAACCGGGCGCATGAAGCCCACGACCGTCCTCGGCTTTCTCGGCTCGACGCTCGACGCGAGCAAGTTCGGGCCGAGCCGGTGGAGCAAGTGGCGCCCCTCGGTCGGCCTGTGCATGCACGACGATCTCAGGGTCGACCGCTTCGTCATGCTCCACGGCACCATGCACCGGCGGCTGGCCGACTACGTCGCGCAGGACATCGCAGACGTGTCGCCCGAGACCGAGGTGGTGTTCGAGGCGATCGATTTCGCGGACGCATGGGACTTCGAGGAAGTCTAC
Source organism: Croceibacterium sp. (assembly GCA_036519255.1). GTDB lineage: Bacteria > Pseudomonadota > Alphaproteobacteria > Sphingomonadales > Sphingomonadaceae > Croceibacterium_A. The sequence goes on along the minus strand of DATDLP010000401.1, from coordinate 10,345 downwards.
GGCAAGCTGCTCGACTTCGCGCTGCGGTTCCGCTGCGATCCCGAGAGCGAGGACCTGCTGATCCACATCACCAACGGCACGCACGTCGCGCAGATCTGCCTCTTCCTGCTGACCGAGGCGCGCTACCTGCCGGGAAAGCTGCTGCAGACCCAGCCGCACCGCGGTGCGCCGGGGCCAATAGGCACGTGGAGCGCAATCGACCTCGACCTGTCGCGCTACGACAGTATCGCCACCCGCTTCGCCGCCGAGAGCGCCGAGAGCACCTCGTTTCTCAAGAGCGGCATCGAGACGCGCAACGCGGCGTTCAACCGGATGATCGACGAGATCGAGCAGGTCGCGGTGCGCAGCCGCGCGCCGCTGCTGCTGATGGGCCCGACCGGCGCCGGCAAGAGCCAGCTCGCGCGGCGAACCTACGAGCTCAAGAAGCTGCGCCACCAGGTCAGCGGGCCGTTCGTCGAGGTCAACTGCGCGACGCTCAAGGGCGACAGCGCGATGTCGGCGCTGTTCGGCCACCGCAAGGGCGCGTTCACCGGCGCGGTCGCCGATCGGCCGGGCCTGCTGCGCAGCGCCGACAAGGGCGTGCTGTTCCTCGACGAGATCGGCGAGCTCGGGCTCGACGAGCAGGCGATGATCCTGCGCGCGATCGAGGACGGCCGGTTCCTGCCGGTGGGATCGGACAGCGAGGCGAAGAGCGACTTCCAGCTGATCGCCGGGACCAATCGCGACCTCGTGACCGACGTTGCCGCCGGGCGGTTCCGCGACGACCTGTTCGCGCGGCTCAACCTGTGGACCTTCCACCTCCCGGGCCTGGCGGCGCGGCGCGAGGACATTGCGCCCAACCTCGACTACGAGCTCGAGCGCTTCGCCGAGCGGGAAGGCATGCGCGCGACGTTCAACCGCGAGGCGCGCGAGCGCTACCTCGCGTTCGCGATGTCGCCCGGCGCTGCGTGGGCGGGGAACTTCCGCGACCTCGCCTCGAGCGTGACCCGCATGGCTACGCTGAGCCCGTCGGGGCGGATCGACCGCGATTGCGTGGCGGCGGAGATCGCGCGGCTCGAGCGGCTGTGGTCGGGGCAGGAGGGCGAGGCGGACGACGGGCTCGAGCCGTTGCTCGGCGTCGAGCGGCTGGGCGCAATCGATCCGTTCGACCGCGTGCAGCTGGCCGAGGTGGTGCGGGTATGCCGCGCGAGCCGGTCGCTGTCCGAAGCCGGGCGCGTGTTGTTCGCCGCGTCGCGCACGTTGCGCGCCTCGACCAACGATGCCGACCGCCTGCGCAAGTACCTGGCCCGCTTCGGGCTGAACTGGAGCGACCTCGCCTTGCCCCGATCCTGAGCCCGCGCGCTGCGGCTTACGGCGGCGTGGCGGATCCGCTATACACGTGCCGAAGGCCCACGTGGGGGAAGCTCATGCGCACGCCGGCGTCTGCAGGATTGGTGGCCCTCGCCGTGCTGCTGGCGCCGCCGGCCGCGCACGCCTGCTCGATCTCGATCGACACGCAAACCCTTGGCGAGTCCCTTGATCCCGACGCGCCCGGCATCGGCACGCGCGAGAAGGCCCGGCGCGAAGCGGCGATGCGCGCCGGCCTGGCCCGCGCGCCTCGGGCGGAGGCGGCGCAACTGCGGTCCGAAGCGAGGCAAGGGCTCGACGGCGGCGGGGCGGTGCACGCGGCGGCGCTGGTCGCCAGCATGGTGCCGCTTCCGGTGCGGGTCGAAAGGGCAACGTGCGGCGACCTGACCGTCGATACGCGCTATCCCGACTACCGGGCGGCAAGGGCCGCGGTGGCGGCAGCGGCGGGCAATGCCCAGGCGCCGTACCTCGAGTTTTTCGCCAGCGCCTACGCGGAGGCGATCAGGCCCTGCGGCGACGAGATGCGCCGGCGCCTGGCCGATTATGTCGCTGCGCGGGTCGAGCCCGCCAGGCTTGCTCGCGTCTGGTTCGAGGTGCACCGGCTGGGCTTCGACCGTCCGGGCGGCGAGGGGGACACACTTTATTTTCTGTCCGACGGGCCGCCGGCCGATCTCTGGCCGGACCCGTCGGCCGACATGATCGGGTACGACGCCGGCTGGAGCGCCCCGCGCATCGAGCGCGAACTCGACGCGCGGCGGAACGAGGCGAACCGGGCGCGGCTCGGTCGCTTCCTCGCCGAGGATGCCGATGCGCTGGAGCTGGCCGCCGTGCTCGAGCAGGGGATCACCGAGCTGGGCGATCCGGCGCTGCCCTACGGCGGGCTATGCCCGCAGACGACCGCGCCGCTGGCCGAATTCGTCGCCCGGTCGATCGAACGCGCGAGGCCGCTCAAGCCGCGGATCGAGGTCGTGTTCGAGGACGACCCGGTCGCGGGGTCGTAGCGGCTACTTCTTGCTCTTCGGCCCCGTGCGCAGCCGGCTGCGGTGCGCGCTCAGGTCGAACACCTCGCCGGGCCCCGAATCCTCGTTGAGCAGGCCGAGCCGGCGGGCGACCTCCTGGTAGGCCTCCTCCTCGCCGCCGAGGTCGCGGCGGAAACGGTCCTTGTCGAGCTTCTCGCCGGTCGACATGTCCCACAGGCGGCAGTTGTCGGGGCTGATCTCGTCGGCGAGGATCACCCGGCTGTAATTGTCCTGGTCCCAGATGCGGCCGAACTCGAGCTTGAAGTCGATCAGGCGGATGTCGATCGCCGCGAACATGCCGCACATGAAGTCGTTCACGCGGATCGCCATTGCGGCGATGTCCTGCATCTCGTCGTTGTTGGCCCAGCCGAAGCACGCGATGTGCTCCTCGGCGACCATCGGGTCCTGCAGCTCGTCGCTCTTGAAGTAGTACTCGATCAGCGTGTGCGGCAGCGGCTCGCCTTCCTCGATCCCGAGGCGCTTGGAGATGCTGCCCGCAGCGACGTTGCGCACCACCACCTCGAGCGGGATGATCTCGACTTGGCGCACGAGCTGCTCGCGCATGTTGAGCCGGCGGATGAAGTGCGTCGGGATGCCGATGTGCGCGAGGCGCAGGAAGACATGCTCGGAGATGCGGTTGTTGATCACCCCCTTGCCGTTGATCGTGCCCTTCTTCTGGGCGTTGAAGGCGGTGGCATCGTCCTTGAAGTACTGGATCAGCGTGCCCGGTTCGGGGCCTTCATAGAGGATCTTGGCCTTGCCTTCGTAGATCTGGCGGCGGCGGGACATGGCAACACCTTGACTGAGTGGAAAAAGAGAGCCCCGGCTGAGGAAGCGTGCCGCTTCGCTCGTCCGGGGCGCGCGGCGCGCTATACACCGCGATACTTACCAAGGCAATTGCGGTGGGGGGGCGAGGACGCTAACGGGGCCGCAAAACGGGGGGTCGTGGTTAATGAGCAGGTTTCGCGCGCGTTGCGCCGTGTCCGCTATCGCTTTGACGGCGATCACGCTCGCCTGCGCGCCGGCTGCCGCGCAGGACCGCTCCGAGGTGGACGAGAACGGCGTCGTCTACCAGCAAGCGCCGGATATCGTCGTCACCGGTTCGCTGCTCACCCTCTCGCGCGAGAATTCGCCCGCGCCGGTCGACGTGATCGACGCCGCGGAACTCGCTGCGCAGGGGTCGCCGACGATGCTCGAGCTGACCAAGCGGCTCGCGGTCTCGGCCGGCGTGATCGGCGACGCGAGCCAGTTCGATACCCGCAGCCAGTTCAACGAGGGCACCGCCTCGGTCAACCTGCGCGGGCTCGGGCCGCAGCGCACAATGGTGCTGCTCAACGGCAAGCGCATGGTCGCGACCGGATCGGGCAACCTGCCGCTGGTCGACGTAAACCTGTTCCCGAGCGGCGCGATCTCGCGCATCGAGGTGCTCAAGGACGGCGCGGCGACGACGTACGGCTCGGACGCGATCGCGGGCGTGGTCAACTTCATCACCCGGACAGGCCAGGATGGCTTCCTTGCCGCGGGCGATTACCGCTACGTCGAGGGCTCCGAAGGCGACTGGAACGGCGCGCTGTCGTGGGGCGGGGACCTGGGCCCCGCGCGGGTGTTCGTCTCGGCCGGGTACCAGCACCGCGGCGAGCTGACCACGCTCGACCGTGACTTCTCGTACCTGAGCTATCCCGAGAACCCGCAGGGCGGGTGGAGCGGCGGCGGTTCGCCGGGCAATTTCGACTACAACGCGACCGTCGGCGGGGTGCGGTTCGATGCCGACGACGGGTGCGAGGGCGTGGGCGGGTTCCGCTCGTTGGCCGGGTCGACCGCGGACTTGTGCCAGGTGCAGTATCTCGGCTTCACCAACCTGGTCGAGCCCGAGGATCGCTTCCAGCTGTTCGCCGACGCCGCGGTCGACCTGTCGGACCGCGCCGAGCTGCGCGTGACCGGGCTCTACGGCCGCACCGAGACGGTGCTGACCACCAGCCCGAGCTACCTGCCGACGATTGCCCCTTCGATCAACGCCGCGTCCGGCGGGCAGGGGCTGTTCGTGATCCCGTCCTATGCCCCCGCGTTGAGCGACTACTGCGCGCGGTTCGGCGCGGCGGCGGGGTGCGCGACCGATGCCGGCGGAAACCCCGTGCAAGCGGCGCTCGCGTTCCCGGTGCGCTTTCGCCCGGTGCTCGCCGGGGGCAATCCGCTGTTCGACAACGAGCGGCAGACCGCGGTGCTGCCGCGCAGCTCGGACATGTACCAGGTGACCGGCGAGATCGACGTCTCGCTCGGTGACTCGCTCAATCTCGTCGCGGGCGCCACCTGGTCCGAATACGACCGCTACTTCGAAGGCGGCGACAGCTTCGTCGACCTGCTGCAGAACGCGCTCGCCGGGTTCGGCGGCGAGAGCTGCGCCTATGCCACGCCGCAGTCGCGCGCGGGGATGAGCGCGGTGCAGCTCGCGGCGGTCGCGGGCCGCAACGGGTGCAACTACTTCAATCCGTTCACCAGCGGGATCGCCGCCAACGCGATCACCGGGCAGCCGAACCCGAACTACGCCGGCACCAGCAATCCGCGCGGGTTCAGCCTGACGCCCGGCGCCGGGCTGATCAACGACGCCTCGACGGTCGACGATTTCTACACCGTGATCCAGCGCAAGGCGAACACCCGCCAGTGGGTCGGCGACCTCGTGCTGTCGGGGCTGACCGGGCTCGATCTCGGCGCCGGCGCAGTCGGGTTCGCGGTGGGGGCGCAGTACCGCCACGACAGCTACGCGCGAACTTACGGCGACACCAACAACCTCGACGTCTATCCCTGCGCGGGCTCGATCCTTAACCCGGCGGCGACCTGCATGCCCGAAACCGGGCCGATCGGCTTCCTCGGCTCGAACCGCGACGTCGACGTGAGCGAGGATGTCTGGGCGCTGTTTGGGGAGCTGCAGGTGCCGATCGGCGAGCGCATCCAGGCGCAGCTTTCGGCGCGCTACGAGGACTACGGCGGCACGGTCGGCGCGACCTTCGACCCGCAGGCGCGGATCCGCATCGAGCTGACCGACTGGCTGGCGCTGCGCGGCGGGGCGGGGACCACGTTCCGTGGGCCGCCACCGCAGAATCTCTATTCGGACCTCGTAACGCTGACTTTCATCGGCGGCGCGTTCCGCGCGGTCGAGGTGCTCGGCGATCCCGCGCTGGCGCCCGAGAGCGCGACGACGTTCAACGCCGGCGTGCTGGTCGACAGCGGCGGGTTCCGCGCAAGCGCCGACTGGTGGCGCTACGATTTCGCCGGGCCGATCGAGAGCGAGCCGGTCAGCGGGATGGTCTCGGCGATGTTCGGCGCGAGCGGCACGGCCAATTGCGGCAATCCGTCCTACGCCGGGCTGCAGGCGCGGTTCACCTTCTCGGGCGGGATCTGCGCGGTGTCGAACGTGCAGCGCGTGGCGACTTACGCGTTCAACGCGGCTGATGTTTCGACCAGCGGTTTCGACGTGCAGGCGAGCTACGACTTCGAGGCCGGCGGCGCGCGGTTGCAGGCGGGCTTCGCCGGGAGCTACGTGATCGAGTACGAGATCGACGATGTCATGGTCGAAGGGATCAGCGTGCAGCCGGCGTTCGATGCTGTCGGGCTGCTCAACTACCAGACTACCGCCTATCCGCTGCCGCAGCTCAAGGGCCAGGCGTGGCTGCAGGGCGCGATCGGCGATCATTCGCTGCGGCTGCAGCTCAACCACGTCGATGGCTACACCGACCAGCGCGGGGCCGACGTGTTCGGCCCCAACACCGCCGCGCTGGCCGGCGCGAGCGTGACCGCGGGCAAAGAGATCGGCAGCATGACCACGGTCGACCTGACCTGGCGCTGGCAGGTGTTCGACGCGACCACGGTGTCGCTGGCGCTGATCAACCTGCTCGACGAGGACCCGCCGTTCGCGCGGCTCGACCAGAACTTCGATCCGTTCACCGCGAGCCCGCTCGGGTTCACGGCCAGGTTCGGGCTGAGCCAAGGGTTTTGATCGCTCGGGAACGGGGCCTGTCCGCCGCCATCCAGTGCCCTTCGACATGACTACCAATTGGTATAGTGTCACGGAGCCGCAATTTTCGGTGGATGCCCTGCCATCTCAGGAGGTCCGGATCGTGACGTTCATCTTCGACCCGGCCACACGCTTGGTGTTTGACCCCAAACGGGGCTTTGAGTTGGTTTCGGGCTTTGGCGGTCCCGAGGGCCGCGTCGGATGGAAGCTCGTCACGCGCAATGGCCAATGCGCATTCGACAGTTATCTCTCGTTCCGCGACGCAAATGCGTCGGAGCGCGCGAAGCGACCGGAGATCGAGAGGACTGGCGTTTGGCAGCTCGCGAATGCGACGCCCCCGCTTGCCGGCATGACGTTGCGCGAAACCTACGAGGTGCTGCGCGAAGCTCTGGTCGCGTGGGAACTCGGGCGTGCGCAGGACGACGTGAATTGGGAAATCCGAGTTCCAGGGCCGGCGGGCGGCTGAAGCGATGGGGTCAACATGCCCGGTTCGCGCCAGGCGTCATCCTCGCCGGTCCGGTTGCTCGAAGCGTGGAGGAACGCCAAGCACCGCTTGTTCATCTCCTGCGAGCTAGGCATCTATCCGCCATGCTCTCGCAGAAGACCCGCTACGCGATCCGCGCCATGCAGCACCTGGCCGACCGGCACGGCCAGGGTCCGGTGCAACTGGCCGAGATCGCGTCGGTCCAGAAGATTCCGGCCAATTTCCTGACCACGATCCTGTCCGAGCTCGGCCGCTTCGGCATCGTCGATTCGCAGCGCGGCAAGGACGGCGGCTACTGGCTCGCGCTGTCGCCGGTCGACATCACTTACGGCGATCTGATCCGCGTGATGCGCGGCAGCCTCGCGCTGGTGCCCTGCGCCAGCCGTTTCGCGCACGAGAAATGCAAGAACTGCCTCGAGGAGGGCGACTGCCGCACCCGCTCGTTGATGCTGCAGGTGCGCGACCGCACCGCCGAGCTGCTCGATTCGATCCGCCTGTCGGACCCGATCGCGCTCGAACCCGCGCAAGAATATTTCGAAGAAGCTGAGCTTGGCGCGGGTCAGGGTTAAATTTCGCCCGGATCGTCGCATTCCTATTGTCAACCAAATAAGTTGAGAATAGATCGGCCTCCAGCGGCAGTTCCGCCGCATGGAGCCGGAGACGCCCTATGGGTGCCACGATCGAACGACTTCAGTCCGCAGTGAATCCCGCCGACCTGCCCGAGCACTTGCGCGTCGTCGCCGAAGCGCTCGACCGGCTGCGCTTCGGGGTGATCCAACTGACCGTGCACGACGGAAAGCTGATGCAGGTCGACGTCACCGAGCGTCGCCGCTTCACCTGAGTTTCCGCGGGGCGCGGCCCCGCTTCCAATACATCGCGTGAATTTTGCAGACCGGACCTCCGGATGCGTCTCCAGCCTGCGTGGGCGAGATCCTCACCGTTCTCTCTCCTTGGCGCAGGCTCCAGCCATCTTGAGGGAACCGAAATGAAAACCAGAATCGCTCTTCTCACCGGGATCGCCGCGGGCGCTCTCCTGTCATTCCCCGCCCAAGCGCAGGACAGTGCCGGCGTGACGGTGTCGGCCGACGTGCCGCCCGAGGCCAGCGTCTCCACCGTGCCCGAGAACGTGATCATCATCACCGCGCGCCGCCGCGCCGAGGAATCGCAGGACGTGCCGCTGGCGATCGCCACGCTCGACGGGCGCACGATCAACGAAACCGGCGCGTTCAGCGTGCAGAAGATCCAGTCGCTCGCGCCGAGCCTGCAGGTCTACTCGTCGAATCCGCGCAACACCGCGGTCAACATCCGCGGCATCGGCGTGCCGTACGGCCTGACCAACGACGGGTTCGAGCAGGGCGTCGGCATCTACGTCGACGACGTGTACTACTCGCGCCCGGCTTCGGCGGTGTTCGACTTCCTCGACGTGGCGCAAGTCGAGGTGCTGCGCGGGCCGCAGGGCACGCTCTACGGCAAGAACACCACCGCGGGCGCGATCAACATCCGCACCAACCAGCCGACGTTCCACTTCGAAGGCAGCGCCGAGGTTTCGCTCGGCAACTACGACTTCAAGCAGGCCAAGGCGGCCGTCTCGGGCCCGCTGGCTGAGACCGTCGCCGCGCGCATCGCGATCTCGGCGACCGACCGGCGCGGGACGATCTATAATGTCACCACCGGCAACTGGATTCAGGAGCAGGACAACCTCGGCGTGCGCGGGCAAATCCTGTGGCGGCCGACCGACAGCGTCGACGTGACGCTGGCTGGCGACTTCAGCACGCAGAATCCCGAATGCTGCGGCACCGTCTACGTCGGCTACGGTCCGACCCAGCGCGCCCTGGCGCGCCAGTTCCCGGCGCTCGCCGCCGCGCAGAACTATTCGCCGGTCAGCACCGAACCGTTCGACCGGCTGACCGACCTCGACTCGCCGCTCAATGCCGGCAACGACACGGGCGGCGCCTCGCTGCGGGCTGTGTGGGACATCGACGACAGCAGCAGCTTCACTTCGATCACCGCCTGGCGTTTCTGGGACTGGCGGCCCGAGAACGACCGCGACTTCACCGGCCTGCCGGTGGTCGCGAGCTCGAACAATCCCTCGCAGCAGGATCAGTACAGCCAGGAATTCCGCTACACGTACAGTGGCGAGAGCATCAACGTCGTGGCCGGCGCCTTCGCGTTCAAGCAGCGGATCGACACGCAGGGTCTCGAGTCCCAGGGTGCTGCTGCGAGCCGGTGGAACCTGACCAACGCCGGGCAGATCAGCCGCGATATCCTGAACGGCCTGACCGCGAACAACACGCAGTGGCTCAAGGCGACCAGCGCGGCACTGTTCGGCCAGCTCGAATGGGAAGTCATCCCCGGTCTGCGGATCCAGCCAGGCGTGCGGCTCAACTATGACAAGAAGGAAGGCCACTACGAGCGCGTGGTGACCGACGGGCAGGGCAATCTCGTGCCCGCGACCGGCGGCAACGCCGACCAGGTGGCGCAGCGCGGCATCTACGCGCCGCAGCTGATCGAGCCGACCTTCGAGGATTGGAACTTCAGCTACGACCTGACCGCGAGCTACGAAGCGACCGACAACGTGCTGTTCTACGGCACCTACGCCAAGACCTTCAAAACGGGCGGCATCAACCAGAACGGCGTGCCGTCCGACGCGCAGGGCAATCCGATCCTTGCGGCCGGCTCGATCCTGCCGGAATCGGTCAACCACTTCGAGCTCGGCGCCAAGACGCAGTTCTGGGACAACAAGGCGACGCTCAACGTCGCGCTGTTCCACACCACGATCGACGATTACCAGGCCAACGTCAGCAACGGGCAGTACGGCGTGCTGCGCGGCTATCTTGCCAACGCCGACCGTGTGCGGACCAAGGGCGTCGAGGTAGACTTCTCGATCCGCCCGGCCCAGTGGTTCACCGCCTACATCAACGGCGCCTACACCGACGCGAAATACGTCAAGTTCGTCGATGCGCCGTGCCCGCCCGAGCTGGCCGGCGGCACCGCCATTCCGAAGGACGCCAACGGCAACCCCACGCGCGATCCTTCGCCCGCGGGAACGCCGGGCTTCAGCGCTGATAACTGCGACGTCTCGGGCCAGGTCCTGCCGGGCATCTCGGAGTGGGCGTTCTCGTACGGCGCGGAGGTCAACCAGCCGGCCACGCTGTTCGGCGAAGGCGGCGAGGTCTACTTCGGGTTCGACGGCAACTACCGCTCGGAGTTCTCGTCTAACCCCTCGCCCTCGATCTATACCTGGATCGACGGCTACGCGCTGACCAGCTTCCGCGCCGGCTTCCGCGCCGACAACGGGCTCAACATCTACGCCTGGGTGCGCAACGCGTTCGACGTCGAGTACTTCGACCAGCTCAACTTCGGCCCGAGCAACACTGGCCTGATCGCCGGCAACCCCGGCGATCCCCAGACCTGGGGAGGCACGATCCGGTTCGAGTTCTGATCCGAAATCCTCCCTGTCCCTGCATAGCAGGGATGGGGAGGGGG
>DATDLP010000400.1:0-4790 GCA_036519255.1 Croceibacterium sp. | reverse complement strand
AAACTGCGCGGCGATCGCGCCCTGGCCCTGCGCGGTGACCTGGCCGGCGAGCCGGACATCGCCGGCCACGGCACCCGCGTAAACGCCGATCGAACGGTCGCCGACGACTTTCGTGGTGCCGTCGTGCGTGAGGTTTCCGGTAAGCGGTCCGCCAAGCCAGGTCCCGGCCGAATCGTTTCCTTCGACGGTGATCGTGCCGCTGTTGACGAGAGCGCCGGCGTGCGCGCCGGCGGTACGGATGCCGAACCGGTTGGAACCGGTCGCAAACGAGCCGTCGAGATCGCCATCCTTGTCGGCGTCGGTTGGTGCGTAGGTTTCGTCGATGGCGATCGTGCCCGAGTTGGCGATCGCGCCGCTGGTGCCCGCATTCGCCAGGATGCCGATCGCGCCGTTGGCGTTCGAGATGCCGATCGCACCCTGGTTGGTCACCGCGTGGTTGCTGTCCATCGTCACGGCAGTTCCGCCGGCCGGCGTGACCGAGCCGGTCGAGCTGATCGTGATGGCATCGGCGGTGCCGTTCTTGATCGTCGAGGTCTTCACCGGCTGGGTAACGGCAGTCGAGATGGTTTCGGCGACGGCAGGAGCGGCGAGCGCCACGGCGGCGGTTCCGGCAAGCAGGTAACGGTGCATTGGGTTCCTCACGGATCGTTGTCGATCTGCGAGACGGAGCCGCCGCGCCGCAGCCTTGGCGCGGCGGGCAAAATTGTCAGAACGCGGCGTCGAGCCCCACGCGAACCGTGCGTGGCCGCAGCGGCGTAACCTGGTCGCGCCCGGTCGTGAACGGCGTGCCGAGTGCGAAGCGGTTGCCCTCGGCATCGGTCAGGTTGGTTACACCGAACGTCACACCGAAGCTCTCCCGCCCGACCCGAACGGTCACGCCGGTATCGAGATAGTCGCCCTGCGGCTCGCCGAGCTCGGGACCGATCCCGAGCCGCGACTGCCCGATGTAGGTCGCCCAGGCCTGGCCGGTCAGCTCGAGATCCCGGCCGATGGAGCGCCGGTAGTCGAGCCCGATCCGGCCCGAGAAGCGGGCGATGTTGGGCACCTGGGTGATCTGGTCGAGCACCCGCTCCGGCAGATCGGCGAAGCCGCCGGAGAACACCGGCACCCCGAGCTCCGCCGCTGCCCGGGCGAGCAGCAGCGTTGAAGGATCGTCGATCCTGCTGTCGTTGTAGGTAAAGCCACCGTCGATCCGCAGGCCATGCGTCACGGCGACTCCGGCGGTGACGGTCGCCGACCAGATGCGGCCGTCGCCGATATTGGCCGTGGTCGGGAAGCCGGCCTCGTCGATGAAGTCGGCCTGGATGTCGCGCCAGCGCGTGTGCGAGACGCTCGCGGCGATGTCGAACGGCCCGCTCCCGGCGTGCCCATGCCGCACGCCGAGCTCCGCCGTGGCGATGCGGTCGTTGCGGAAGCGGGCGACGAACGGGCCCGAGATTGCCAGTCCGCCAGGGCGAAAGCCTTCCTGGTATCGCGCGTAGAGGGTCGTCTCCGGAAAGACCGCATAGGCCAGCGAGGCCGACGGCAGGAACACCTCCTCGCTCCGCGCGGCGGTGATCGCACGGAGCGCGCTCGCCAGCGCCGTGGCCACGTCGAGGCCCTCTCCCCCAAGCCGCGAATGGGTATAGCGCGCGCCGGCGCTCGCCACGAGCCCGTCGCCGAGGCGCAGGCTTCCTTCACCGTAGAGGGTGAACTCGTCGATCTCGTTGGTCACGCCGGTGACCGCGCCCTGCCGGTCGGGCGGGCCGAGCGTGCGGGTCAGACGCGTCCGGTTGTGCGTGTAGCTCGCACCGAGGAGCCAGCCGAACCGCTCGCCGAGCGGCTGCCACAAGCGGGTTTCGTTGGCGATCATTGCGGTGTCGTTGTGCTGCTCGAACAGCCGCGGCGGACCGTCGGGCGCGGTCGCGTCGTAGCGCTCCTCGAGCTCCTGCCCGGTGATCCCGGTCGAAGACTTGAACCGGAGACCGCCGAACCTGCCGGTGACGACGAACTGGCCTTGCGCGTAATCGGCGCCGAAACCCTCGGCGACCGTCGCCGCACGGGTCAGCGGCGGTCCGCCGCGGTCGGTGTACTGGCTGTCGCGGCCGTCCGTCTGCTGGACCACGCCGACCAGATCGACGGTCCAGTCGTCGCCGACCTCCACGCGCGCGGCGGCCCGGCCGCTCAGGATCGTCGTCCGGTTGACGTCCTCCTCGCCGAGCAGAGGCTTGTCGATGTACCCCCCCTGCCGCTCGGCGTTGACGGTGAACCGCAGGGCCGAGCGCTCGCCCAGCAACGGCAGGTTGGCGGTCAGGCTGGCGTCGCCGCCTGCGGCGCCATGCTCGGTCACGCTGCCGCCGACCATGCCCGAGGCCGCGGTCAGACCCGGCTCGGGGTCGTTCGGCACCAGCCGGACGATGCCACCGAGCGAGCCTGCACCGTACAGCGTGCCCTGCGGGCCTTCGAGCACCTCGACCCGCGCGAGGTCGGACAACCGCAGGTCCGGGTCGGGCGCGTTGTAGCTCAGCCGCAGGTCGCCGAGGTACTGGCCGACGGTAGCCTGGGTCGGGCCGGTGAAGCTCGAGTCTGCAATCCCGCGGATAAATAGCTTGTTGCGCCCGCTGCCGAGGTAGGTCGAGGCGACCGTCGGCACGCGCTGCATGATTTTCTCGGTCCCGCCGACACCGCCGAACGTGAGCACCTCGCCGTCGATCAGCGTGACTTGCCCCGGGTAGTCGCTCAACGGGGTGTCGCGTTTGCTGCCGATGACGATGATGTCGTCCGACGGCGCCTCTGGGGGCGCCTCCGGGCGAGGCGCCGGCGCCTGGCGGCGCGCGGCTTCGCGGGGCGAAGCGCTCGGCGGTGGGGCCGCGACCAGTCGCCAGCCGTTCCGGCCCGCCGCAACCGCGCGAAGCCCGGCACTCCGCGCGAGGCGGTCGACGGCCTCGGCGGCCGACAGGCGTCCACGGATCGCCGGTACCCGCCGGTTGGCGATCGCGCGGTCGGTGATCACGATGCTCGAACGGGTCTGGCGCGCGACCGCCGCCGCCACGTCGCCCGCCCGTCCTGCGGGAACGTCGACCTCGACGCTCTGCGCAAGCACGGGTGCGCTGACGGCGATCGCCGCGACACCGATCCACGATCCCGTCCGCATGCCTACCGCGCCCCGATCTCCCAGGCTGCGCCGTTGTGCCTGACGGCGATGCCGAGCAGGTCACCAAGCGTGCGCGGATCGCTCCGCACGCCGTCGAGCGCAATGCTGCCTGAGACCTGCTGATTGCCCGCCCGCGACGAGGCGACGAAAGCGATCCCCGTGGAACGCGAAAGCTCCGCGGCGACCTCGATCAAGGTGGCATCCTGGAAGGTCAGGCGCCCTTCGCGCCACTCGCCGACCTGGTCGAGTGCGACCTCGCCGATGGTGAGCCGGCCCGTCGCGATGTCCTTGGACAGCACTTCGCCGGGCGAGACGTGTGCATTCTCGCCGCCGGGATTGAGCACCACCGCGCCTTCCGACACCGCCACGCGCAGCGTTGCATCCGTCCGCGCAATGTCGAACACCGTGCCGATATCGACCAGCGTGTCGCGGCCCACGGCGAGTGTGAACGGTGCCGCCGGGTCGTGCGCGATGGTGAACAGCGCCTGGCCCTGCTCGAGCGAGGCCGCGCGCGGATCGTTGCGGTCGAGCACGATCCGCGAGCCACCCGCCAGGGCGATCTCGCCGCCGCCCTCGAGCGCGATCAGCCGCGTTTCGCCTGGCCCGGTCTCGACCGCATAGCTGTCGCCGCGCAGTTGCCAGCCACCCCACGCGGCGACGCCGATCAGCGCCACCGACAGGACGCCGCCGATCCAGCGCCGGCGCGCGGGCCGCGCAGGTTCGTCGTCGTTGCCAGCCAGGCGCACGGGCGGGGCCGCCTCGGCAGCCTCGCCGACCGCCAGGACCACCTCGTCATAGGCGCGCGCATGGGCCGGATCGCGTTCGAGCCAAGCGGTGAACTCCTCCCAGTCGTCGAACGCGGGGTCGCCGATGCGCACCGCCCAGCCGGCGGCTTCGTCGAGCAGGGCCTGATCACGCGCCATGGGCACTGTCCTTTGCTGCCCCGAAGACGGAGTCGATCCACTCAAGCCTCATCGATCCGCTCCTTCAGCACGGCCAGCGCCGCATAGGCTCGCCGCAAGTCGCTCTCGACCGTGCTCAGGCTCACGCCGAACTCCTCGGCCACGCGGCGCTGCGGAACCTGGTCGATGCGATGCCGGCGGAAGACCGCTGCCGGCCGCTCGCCAAGGCCGGCCAGCGTCTCGGCCACCAGCCGCGCATGCTCGCGCCCGATCAGATGCCGCTCGACCGATGGCGCGTCGGACACGCCGGCGATCGCACCGTCGCGGACCTCGCTCCACGCATGCTCGCGCCGCTCGGCCTGCCGCGCCGAGCGGTAGCGGTCGATCATCAGCGTATCGGCGGCGCGAAACAGGTAGGACAGCGGCGATGCTACCGGGCCGGTTCGCCCTGCCGCGATCTTCAACCACAGCTCCTGCAGCAGATCCTCCGCAGCATCGCCCGCGCCGCGTGCGGCCAGGAACCGCAGCAGTCGATCGCGATGGGCGAGAAAGGCCGCTTCGAGGCCCGCGCTGGAACTGGTTTCCGACAATCCTGTCCCTGGTCCTCTCCGGGCGCCGAAATAGGGAGGGGCCGCCGCCTTGGGAAGTGCGCTCATGTCCACGCTCGCGCCGTTGGCCGGTCCGGACCCGCAGGGGAGGCCGCATGCGCAGCCTCCCCCTCACGGTCAGAACCGCAACCCGATCCCGGCGACGAC
>DATDLP010000399.1:0-5964 GCA_036519255.1 Croceibacterium sp. | reverse complement strand
GCGAGCATGCGCTGTCGCGCGCGAAACATGCGATCGGCGAGCACGAGGAATGGCTGAAGGGCCGCTTCACCGCCGAAGAGGTCGAGAAACTGGTGGAAATGCTGGCGCGAATCCACGAATGAGGGCGCCAATCGGAGAGGGATAGCAGGCCATGGCAGCAGCAGGCGGGGGCACCAACCCCATCAACGTGATCAACGAGACCCCGATGGGCGCGCGGCAATGGGTCGTCGTGATCCTGATGGTGCTGCTCAACGCGCTCGACGGGTTCGACGTGCTGTCGAGCGCGTTCGCGGCGCCGGGCATCTCGGCCGACTGGGGCATCGAACGCGCCGCCCTCGGCATCGTCCTCTCGGCCGAGCTGGTCGGCATGGGCTTCGGCTCGGTGCTGCTCGGCGGCGCGGCCGACCAGTACGGCCGCAAGAACACCATGCTCCTGTGCCTCGTGCTGATGGCCGCAGGCATGTACCTCGCCAGCATCGCCAACGCCGTCGAGCCGATGGTCGCGTTCCGCTTCCTGACCGGCATCGGCATCGGCGGCATGCTCGCGGCGACCAACGCGGTGACCGCCGAAAGCAGCAACACTGCCTGGCGCAAGACCTCCATCGCCGCCTACGTCGCCGGTTACCCGCTCGGCGCGATCATCGGCGGCATCGCCGCGTCCGAATGGCTGCTGCCCGATCACGGCTGGCGCGCCGTGTTCGTGTTCGGCGCCGTGGTGACTGCCGCGCTCATCCCGGTGGTCATGCTGCTGGTGCCCGAAACGGCCGCCTACCAAGCGAGCAAGGGCAACCTGCCCGGCGTCAACAAGACGCTCAACGCCTTCGGCAAGGCGTCGCTCGACAACCTGCCGCCGGTCATCGCCGGCGATGCCAAGCCCAAGGTGACCGACATCCTTTCGGACCCGCGGCTGCGCCCGGTCACGCTGCTGCTGGCGTTCGGCTACATGTTCCACACGATCACCTTCTACTACATCCTCAAGTTCGCGGTGCAGATCGTGGCCGACTACCCGCCGGGCTACGCGCCGCAGGACGCGGCGACGGTGCTGACCTGGGCCAACGTCGGCGGCTTCTTCGGCAGCCTGCTGTTCGGCTTCGTGATGGCGCGCCTCGGAATCCGCTGGCCGACAGCGCTGGCGCTGCTGATCGGGGCGGTCGCGGTGGGCGCCTTCGGGCTCGGCCGCGAGACGCTGTCGGGCTGGCAGTGGGCGACGATCCTTACCGGCTTCTTCACCAACGCGGCGATCAGCGGCTACTACGCTGCCTATGCGCGCGGCTTCCCGGCCTACGCCCGGGCGACCGGAACCGGCTTCGTGCTCGGGGTCGGCCGGCTCGGCGCGGCGGGCAGCCCGATCATCGCCGGGGCGCTGTTCACCTGGCTCGGCAACGACGAGCTGCTGACCGTGTCGATCATCATGGCGATGGGCTCGGTCGCCTCGCTGGTGCTGTTCCTGATGCTGCCCGAGCGCGTGGGCGACGAAGTCGTCGCCGCCAAGAGCTGAATTGTTGCGAGGAAAGTGAGACTACCGAGATGAAAACCCGTGCCGCCGTCGCCTTCGCCCCCAAGCAGCCGCTCGAGATCGTCGAACTCGATCTCGAGGGGCCGAAGGCCGGCGAGGTGCTGGTCGAGATCATGGCGACGGGCATCTGCCACACCGACGCCTACACGCTCGACGGGCTCGATTCCGAAGGGATCTTCCCATCGATCCTCGGGCACGAGGGCGCGGGGATCGTGCGCGAGGTCGGCCCGGGGGTGACCTCGGTCAAGCCGGGCGACCACGTGATCCCGCTCTACACCCCCGAGTGCCGCCAGTGTAAGTCGTGCCTCAGCGGCAAGACCAACCTGTGCACCGCGATCCGCGCCACGCAGGGCAAGGGGCTGATGCCCGACGGGACCAGCCGGTTCTCGTACAAGGGCGAGACGATCTTCCACTACATGGGCTGCTCGACCTTCTCGAACTTCACCGTGCTGCCCGAGATCGCGGTGGCGAAGATCCGCGAGGACGCGCCGTTCAAGACCAGCTGCTACATCGGCTGCGGCGTGACCACCGGCGTCGGCGCGGTGGTCAACACCGCCAAAGTCCAGGTCGGCGACAACGTGGTGGTGTTCGGCCTCGGCGGCATCGGACTCAACGTGATCCAGGGTGCGAAGCTGGCCGGCGCCAACAGGATCATCGGCGTCGACATCAACCCGGCGCGCGAGGAGTGGGGCCGCCAGTTCGGCATGACCGACTTCTTCAACAGCAAGGGCATGAGCCGCGAGGAGACGGTGGCCAAGGTGGTCGAGCTGACCGACGGCGGCGCCGACTACACCTTCGACTGCACCGGCAACACCGAGGTCATGCGCACCGCGCTCGAGGCCTGCCACCGCGGCTGGGGCACTTCGATTGTGATCGGCGTGGCCGAATCCGGCAAGGAGATCGCCACTCGCCCGTTCCAGCTCGTGACGGGCCGCAACTGGCGCGGGACCGCGTTCGGCGGGGCCAAGGGCCGCACCGACGTGCCCAAGATCGTCGACTGGTATATGGACGGCAAGATCGCGATCGACCCGATGATCACACACGTGCTGAGCCTCGAGGAAATCAACAAGGGCTTCGACCTGATGCACGCGGGCGAGAGCATCCGCAGCGTCGTCGTCTATTGAGCTTCGCCAGCGCCCGCGGGCACCCGCTCGCGGACGTTAAAATTTTCACAAGGGCGAAACATTCGGCTATTTGAAGAATCGCTCTTGTGAGTCTAAGGACCTGACCACAGGAGAGAGAGCGTATGTTTACCCACGTGTTCCTCGGCTCGAACGACATCGAGAAGAGCCGCCAGTTCTACGACGCCACCATGAGCGTGCTGGGCTTCCAGAACGTCGCCCCGGCCGAGGCCGGACGGCTGATCTACGCCGGCCCGCAGGGCACCTTCATCGTCGCCCCGCCGTACAACGGCGAAGCCGCGACGGTCTCGAACGGCCACACGCTCGGCTTCTCGGCCGCCGACGACGCCACGGTCGACGCCTGGTACACCGCCGGCCTCGAAGCGGGCGGAGTCTGCGAGGGCGAGCCGGGTCCGCGCTCGGCCGCGCCGAACAACGCCCGCGGCGCGTATTTGCGCGACCCGGACGGCAACAAGGTCTGCGCGTTCAACATGGGCCACTGAGGCACGGGGCAGGCGATGACGCTCGAAACCATCAGCGAAGCCACGAGCTTCGGCGGGGTCCAGGGGGTCTATCGCCATGCCTCGGCTGCCACCGGCACCGAGATGACGTTTGCGGTCTTCGTCCCCGAGCACGCCTCGGGGGCGAAGCTGCCGGCTTTGTGGTACCTGTCGGGCCTCACCTGCACCCACGCCAACGTGATGGAGAAGGGCGAGTACCGCCGGGCCTGCGCCGAGCACGGGATCGCGTTCATCGCGCCCGATACCTCGCCGCGTGGCGATGAGGTGCCCGACGACGAGGCCTACGATTTCGGCAAGGGCGCCGGCTTCTACGTCGATGCGACGCAGGAGCCCTGGGCCAGGAATTTCAGGATGCGCTCGTACATCGAGAAGGAGCTGCCCGCGCTCGTCGGCAAGCACTTCCCGGTCGACATGGAGCGTCAGGGCATCACCGGCCATTCGATGGGCGGCCACGGCGCGCTGACGGTGAGCCTGCGCAACCCAAATCGCTTCCGCTCGACCAGCGCGTTCGCGCCGATCGTCAGCCCGATCAACTGCCCGTGGGGCGAGAAGGCGCTCGGCGGCTATCTCGGCGATGAGATCGCCGCGTGGCGGCAGTACGACGCCTGCGCGCTGATCAAGCAGGGCGCGCGGCTGCCCGACCTGCTGGTCGACCAGGGCACCGCAGACAATTTTCTAGAAACGCAACTGAAGACGCATTTGCTGGACGAGGCATGCCGCAAGGCCGATATGCCCGCCACGATCAGAATGCACGAAGGGTACGACCACTCGTACTTCTTCATCTCGACCTTCATGGCCGAGCACGTCGCGTGGCACGCTGAAAGGCTCAACAAGTGAGTACCAGGGAAGAGAGAGTCGCCCAGATCGTGGCCGAGCATGCCGGCCGCGAAGGCCCGCTGCTGCCGATCCTGCACGACGTGCAGCACGAGCTCGGCTGCGTCGACGCCGCGAGCGAGGCGCAGATCGCGCAAGCGCTCAACCTGAGTCGCGCCGACGTCCACGGCGTGGTCAGCTTCTACCACGACTTCCACGCCAAGCCCGATCCGCGGCCGGTGGTGCAGATCTGCCGCGCCGAGGCGTGCAAGGCGCGCGGCGTCGAGGCGCTGATCCCGGCTGCCGAGCAGGCTGCGGGCGAGCGCGTCAAGCTCACCACCGTCTATTGCCTCGGCCTGTGCAGCGCCGGCCCTTCGGCCCGCGTCGGCGACCGGCTGCACGCCCGGCTCGATGCCGCGAGCCTGACCCAAGTGATCGAGAACGCCCGATGATCGTCCGTATTTCCGATGACGCCCTCGCTCGCGCGCTCGGGGCCGACGAGCTGGCCGCCGCGTTCGAGCGCAAGGGTCATGAGGTCCACCGCACGTCGAGCTGGGGCATGCACTGGCTCGAGCCGCTGGTCGAAATCGACGGCTTGGGCTTCGGCCCGGCCAACATCGGCGACGTCGATGCGATCCTCGACGGCAACAGCGAGAAGGCGATCGGCGAGATCGTCGAGCACCCGTTCATCGCCCGCCAGCAGCGGCTGACGTTCGCCCGCGCCGGGCAGACCCGGCCGACCAGCCTCGACGACTACATCGAGACCGGCGGCGGTGTCGGACTGCAGCGCGCGCGCAAGATCGGGCCCGAAGCCGTGCTCGAGGAAGTGCTCGCCTCCGGCTTGCGCGGCCGCGGCGGCGCGGGGTTCCCGACCGGGATCAAGTGGAAGACCGTCGCCAACACGCCGGCGGACCAGAAGTACATCGTCTGCAACGCCGACGAGGGCGACAGCGCCACCTTCGCCGACCGCATGGTGATGGAAGGCGATCCGTACCTGCTGCTCGAAGGCATGGCGATCGCCGGCCTCGCGGTGGGTGCGACCAAGGGCTACATCTACGTCCGCAGCGAGTATCCGGACTCGATCCGCAAGCTCAACGAGACGCTCGTGCAGGCCGGCCCGATCATCGCGCCGTTCGAGGTCGAAGTGCGCGTCGGCGCCGGCGCCTATGTCTGCGGCGAGGAAACCTCGCTGCTCAACTCGCTCGAGGGCAAGCGCGCCGAAGTCCGCGCCAAGCCGCCGCTGCCGGCAATCGAGGGGCTGTTCGGCAAGCCGACCGTGGTCAACAACGTGCTGACGCTCGCCGCCATCCCGCACATCCTCGAGGAAGGCGGCTCGTCGATCTACGACAAGCTCGGCGTGTCGCGCTCGAAGGGCACGATGCCGATTCAGCTCGCGGGCAACATCAGGCACGGCGGACTGTTCGAGATCGCCTTCGGCATCACGCTGCGCGAGCTGATCTACGACATCGGCGGCGGCACCGAGAGCGGTCGCCCGGTCAAGGCGGTGCAGGTCGGCGGGCCCTTGGGCGCCTACATCCACCCCGACCAGTTCGACATCCGGTTCGACTACGAGGAATACTCGGCCGCCGATGCCCTCATCGGCCACGGCGGGATCACCGTGTTCGACGACACGGCCGACATGGGCTCGATGGCGCGCTTCGCGATGGAGTTCTGCGCCGCCGAGAGCTGCGGCAAGTGCACCCCGTGCCGCATCGGCGCGGTGCGCGGGGTCGAGCTGATCGACCGCATCCGCGCCGGCGGCCGCCCGGCCGACGCGGTCGAGAGCCAGCCGGTGATGCACAACGCGCGCAAGAACGGCCGCCTGCCCGAGCAGGAGATCGGCCTGCTGACCGACTTGTGCGAGACCATGAAGTTCGGCTCGCTTTGCGCGCTCGGTGGGTTCACTCCGTACCCCGTGATGAGCGCGCTCAAGAATTGGCCCGAGGACTTCATGCCGCGCGACAGGGCAAAGGTTCCGGAGGGGAGCGAAGCG
>DATDLP010000398.1:0-6680 GCA_036519255.1 Croceibacterium sp. | reverse complement strand
GCGCGGTGCGGCGGAGGATGGAGCGGTTCATGGAGAGCCTCACAGGGTCTGGTTGGCGTTGCGGAGCATCTCGTCGACGGCCGAGACCATCTTCGAGCTGATCTCGTAGGCGCGCTGGCATTCGATCATGCTCACCAGCTCTTCAACGATGTTCACGTTGGAGGCTTCGAGCATGCCCTGGCGGATATTGCCGCGGCCGAGCTCGCCACCGGGGGCGAGCTGCGCGGCGCCGCTTGCGCCGGTCTCGACCAGAAAGTTGTCGCCGATCGCCTGGAGCCCGGCCGGATGGGTGAAGCTCGCGACTTGGATCTGGCCGAGCTCGGCCGGCTCGGCTTCGCCCTCGATCACCGCGGTGACGATGCCGTCGGGCGAAACCGAGATCGCGCCGGCGCCCTCGGGCACGGTGATCGCCGGCTGCACGGCGTAGCCCTGCTGCGTCACGATCTGCCCCTCGGGCGAGCGCGCGAAGTTGCCCGCGCGGGTGTAGCCGAGCTGGCCCCCCGGCAGCTCGACCTGGAAGTAGCCGTCGCCGTCGAGCGCGAGGTCGAGGCTGTTGTTGGTGGTCTGCATCGCCCCCTGGGTGACGATCTGGCTGGTCGACTGCACCGCGACGCCGGTGCCGAGGTTGAGCCCGGTGGCGTAAGTCGTCTCGCCCGACGAGCGCTGCCCGGCGACACGCGCGTCCTGGTAGGCGAGCGTGGCGAAGTTGGCCCGGTCCTTCTTGAACCCGGTGGTGCCGACGTTGGCGAGGTTGTTGGCTATGACGCGCATCCGCGCGTCCTGCGCCTCGAGCCCGGTGCGGGCGACCTGGAGAGCCGAAACTGGCATGATCTGTTCCTTTTCCTCAGCTCATCCGCAGCAGCTGGCTGCCGCCTTCGTCGACGTCGCGGGCGGTGGCGATGAGCTTGCTGCGCATGGCGAACAGGCGCTGTGCGTCGATCATCTCGACCAGCACCTCGGTGGGGTTGACGTTGGACTGCTCGAGGCTGCCGGTCCGGACGGTGGCCGCGTCGTCGCGCGGCAGCACGCCGCCGCCTTCGACCCGGAACAGCCCGTCGAGCCCTTTGGCGATCGGGCTGCCCTGCCAGCCGGCGAGCTTGATCCGCCCGAGCTCCTGCGGAGGCTGGTCGGGCGCCGCCGGATCGGCCACCGTGATCGTGCCGTCGGGCGCGATCACCGGTTTGCCGGTGGGCGGCAGGCTGATCGGCCCGGCATCGCCGAGCACCGGATAGCCCTCGCCGTTGACCAGCAAGCCGTCCGCCGAGAGCGAGAGGTCGCCGCGCCGGGTATAGGCCTCGCTGCCGTCGGGCGCTTGCACCGCGATCAGCGCTTCGCCGTCGACCGAGACGTCGAGCCCGCGCCCGGTCTCGACGATCTCGCCGCTCGCCATGTCGGCGGAGCGGACCCCGGCCTCCTGCATCGCGCGCGCCTCGAGCCCGTCGCCGGTGATCGTCACCGGTCGCTGGTCGAACTGCTCGGCGCGGAAGCCGATCGTCTGCGCGTTCGCCATGTTGCTGGCGATCACGCGCTGGCGGGTCATCGACGCCTGCATGCCCGAGAGGGCGGTGTAGATCAGCCGGTCCATTCAGGAAGCTCCGATCAGCGGGTGCCCGATCAGGACCGCAGGTTCATGATCGCCTGGGTTGCCTGGGTCGAGGTGTCGATCGCCTTCGCGTTCGCCTGGAAGTTCCGCTGCGCGGTGATCAGGCTGACCAGCTCCTCGGCGATGTCGACGTTCGAGCGCTCGAGCGCGCCCGACATCAGCGAGCCGTTGGCGCCCTCGCTCGGGATGCCGTAGCTCGCCGGGCCCGACAGCACGGTCGATTCCCAGTTCGACGAGCCGAGCTGCTTGAGCCCGGTCGGGGCGATGAAGCTGGCGAGCGCGACGGTGCCGACGAACGACTGGCCGCCGTCGGCATAAGTCGCGATGACCTGGCCGTTCTCGGCCACCGAAATGCCGGCGAACTCGGCACCCGCGGCATTAGTCGCCGGGACCTGCGCGTCGGCCGGGGTCGTGCTCGTCACCGCGCCGGTCGCGTCGGTCGGGAACACCTGCAGCCGGTTCTGCGAGCCGTCGTGGATGAAGCCGTCCCCGTCGATGCCGAAGGAGCCGTTACGAGTGTAGATCGTCGAATCGTCGGGCGAGCGCATGGTGAAGAAGCCGTCGCCGCCGATCGCGACGTCGAGCGCCGCGCCGGTCTGCTCGATCGGGCCGAGCGAGAAGTTCTGCGAGATCGCCTCCACGCGCGAGCCGAGGCCCTGGATCATGCGCGGGTTCGACGAGGCCGAGGCGACGACGATGTCGGCGAACTCGGTGCGGCCCTTCTTGAAGCCGTTGGTCTCGACGTTGGCGATGTTGTGGGCAATCACGCCGAGGTCGGTCTGCGCGTTCTTGAGCCCGTTGAGCGAAGTGTAGAAAGACATTCGAAGATACTCCTGTTCGTCACTCGGCGATCTTGGCGGGCTGGAGCGCGTCGAGCTTCGCCGAGATCTGCTGAAGGGTGGAATTCACGTCGTTGATGCCGGCGAGCGAGGAGAACTGCGCCATTTGCGCGAGCATCTCCTTGTTATCGACCGGGTCGAACGGGTCCTGCTGCTGCATCTGCACCGTCAGCAGGCGCACGAAGTCCGCCTGGCCGAGCGACGAGAAGCCGCGACCCGCTGCATTGGTGGCCGAGGCGGCGCTCGACGGCGCGGCCCCGTAGATCGAGTTGACCGTCATTTCATCCTCATCGTTTCAAGCATCAGCTGCTTGGCGGTGGACAGCGCTTCCACCACGTTGCGGTACTGGCGCGAGGCTTCGAGCATCTCGACCATCTCGGCGTTCTCATCGACCGGCGCGGTCCAGACGTCGCCGTTGGCGTCGGCCAGCGGGTGGTCGGGATCGTGCACCCGGTTGGGCGCGACGTCGGCGCGGAACACGCCGTCGACCCGCACCGAGCTGAGCCCGCTCGCCTGGTCGAGCTGCTCGGCGAACACCGGGCGCAGCGGGCGATAGGCTTCGCCTTCGCTGGCGGCGACGCTACCGGCGTTAGCGAGGTTGGAGGCAGCGGCGTTCATCCGCACGAGCTGCGCTGACATGGCGCGCTGGGCGACGTCGAACATGGTCATCGGGCCGGGCATGGTCATTCGCCCTTGAGCGCGCGGGTGACGGTCTCGATGCGCCCGCGCAGGAACCCGAGCGTGGCCGAATAGGCGACCGCGGATTCGGCAAAGGCCGTCTGTTCGACCGCCATCTCGACCGTGTTGCCGTCGAGGCTCGGCATGACCGGCACGCGGTATCGCGCCGCCGAGCCGGCGGCCGTATCGGCATTGGCGCCACCGAGCCGCGCCTCGAGCGCGGCCGCGAAATCGACGTCGCGCGCCTTGTAGCCGGGGGTCGCGGCGTTCGCGATGTTCGAACCGAGCATCCCCATGCGTTGCGCCCGAACCTCAAGCGCCGCCCCGTGGATGCCGAAAAGCCCTTCGCTCATCGTAATCTCCTGTGTCGGTGCTCCTTTCGCAAGGACCGTGCCAATTGCCGCTCCCGCGGTCGCGCCGCCGTGCCGTCCGCACCGAGCGGCAAGCCCTTGCCGACCGGCGGCAAAGTTCGGCCACCGGCTGAAACCCGTGAAATCGCGCCGTTCTTGCGGATGAGGAGACAAAGGCATGAATGCGATTCCCCTGCTCGATCTGCCGGCGCTCGCGCTGGTGTTGGTCGGCACCCTGCTGGCGACGCTGCTGCGCTGCGGCTGGGCCGACACGCGGGTGGCGCTGCACGCGCTCGGGCTGCTGTTCTCAGAGCGCTTCGACCCGGTCCATGCGCGCGCCGAGCTGGCGATCCAGGTGCAGGAGATCGACGAAGACGGCCTCGTCCGCGCCGAGCCGCACCACTTCGGCGACGGCGAGTTCGACGAGATGACCGATGCGCTGATCCGCACGCGCTCGATCCAGGCGCTGCATGAGAGCCACGAGGACCACCGCACCCGCCGCATGGAAGCGGCGCACCGCGCGGTGACGGTGCTGGTCAGCGCGGCCGAGCTGGCGCCGGTGTTCGGCCTCGTCGGCACGCTCGTGGCGCTCGGCCGGCTGTCCTCGACGGTGGCCTCGAGCGGGAATTTCGCCGGCGCGATCGGCATGGCGGTGGCGACCACGCTCTACGGCCTCGTCTTCGCCAACTTCCTGTTCGCGCCGCTCGCGGCGATGGTTTCGCGCCGCGCCAATTCCGAGGATCGCGCGCGCGAAAGCCTGATCGCGTGGCTCTCGACGGCGATCGAAACCTCGTGTCGCAAGGATCGCGAGCACGCGAGGACCGCGGCATGATGTCGCGCGTGTCGTTCGGCTGGCAGACCACGATGGCCGATCTGGCGCTGATCCTGTTCATGGTGACCGCCGCGGGCATCCACGCCCAGCGCCAGCAGGAGCAGGAGGAGCCTGCGGCAGCCTCCGCGCCGCTTGCGCCCCGCGGCGAGCCGGTTGCGGTTTACCGCGCGCAGGTGGGTGCTCCGCCGCTTGGGGAGTGGCTCGCCGAGCAATCGCCCGACCGGCGGCAATACCTGACGATCGTCGCGCGCTACCGGCCGGGCGGCGCCGAGACCGCCGCGCTGGCGGCGGTCGGCCTCGCACAGGAGGCCGGCAAGGCCGGCGTCTCCGCGCGGATCGTCGTCGAGCCGGCCGGGGCGGCGGATTTGCTCGCCACACTGGCCTACGACCGACCGGACATCGCCATGGCACGACCTTTGCAACCGGCGTCTTCGAACTGACGTCTGGAAAGGTCTCCGATGCGAAAGACACTTGCCCTCGCCGCCGTGCTGCTCGCCGCTGCCTCACCCGCGCTGGCGGCCGGCTTTGCCGATCCCGCGGCGATCGATCGCGCAGTTGCCGAGTTCACCGGCGCGCAGCTCGGCGCGCCGGGCGGGGCCCGCTCGCCGGTCGACCGGCGCCTGCGCCTCGCGGCCTGCAGTGCGGGCCTGGCGCTCGAATGGTACGGCCGCAGCCGCGACACCGTGCTCGTGCGCTGTCCGGAGCAGGGCGGCTGGCGGCTGTTCGTGCCTCTGACCGCGGCCGGAGCCGGGCAGGCCGCCGCCGACGTCGTCAGCCGCGGCGACATGGTCGCGATCACCGTCCGCGGCTCGGGCTTCACGCTCTCGCGCCAAGGCGAAGCGCTCGAGGCCGGCGCGGTCGGCGAATGGATCCGCGTGAAACCAGCCGACAAACGCGCCGATCCGTTGCGGGCGCAAGTCGTGCGGCCGGGCGTGGTCGGCATGGAATTGCCGTAAGCGGCAAAATCCGCCCGTTCTTGCCGGTCGGCCTTAAACCCGCCGCCGGCCCGCCGTTCTCGGTCCTGTCAATCACCGGAGCGGCACGATGAAGCCCATCGACATCTCAGGACCGAACGGGGTCACCCCGCGTGTCACGGCCACCGCGGCAACGCCGGTGCGCGGCGCCGAGCCGGTGCGGCCGGTCCGGACCGATGCCGCCGGGACCGACAACACGGCGCTGTCGCTCGCCACGGCGGGCAGCGCGGCGCCGGTCGATGCCGAGCGCGTGGCCGAGATCCGCAAGGCGATCGAGGACGACCGCTACCCGGTCATCCCCACGCGCATCGCCGATGCGATGATCGCCGCCGGCCTGCTGCTGAGGACCAAATGACGACTGCATCCGCCCCCCTGCGCGACGGCCTGCGGCAAATGCTTGCCCTGCTCGAAGGCGAGCGGCAGGCGCTTGCCGCGCTCGACCTCGAACGCATCGTGACGTGCGCCGACGGCAAGCAGGCCATCTGCAACACATTCGATGGCCGCGGTCCCGAGCTCGACGAGGAGTGCCGCGGCCTGCTCGACGCGGTCAAGCGGATGAACGAGGTCAACCGCAAGCTGCGCAACCTGCTCGCGGCCAACGTCCAGGCGCGCCTGTCGTCGCTGACCGGCAACTTCGCGGTCTACGAGGCCGCCCGCGCGCCGACCGTCCGCGAGCTCTACCGCTAGAACGCATTTGGCACGCTTGTTGCTGAAGCCGGATCGACCATTCCGATCCGGGGGAAAGCGTGCCCGAAGTCAGTTCCGTCCAGCGAAGCGATGTCCGCGCGGCGATCGCCCGCGCGTCCGCCGCGACTGGCGTCGATTTCAACTATCTGCTGGCGCAGGCGAAGATCGAGTCCGCGCTCGACCCTTCGGCGCGCGCGGGCACCTCGAGCGCGGCGGGACTGTACCAGTTCACCTCGGGCACCTGGCTCGAGACGCTCGACCGCCACGCCGCGCGCCATGGCATGCAGTGGATCGACGATGCGATCTCGCGCAACGGAGGCAGGGCGCAAGTCGGGGATTCCTCGACCCGCGATTACCTGATGTCGCTGCGCTACGATGCCGACGCCTCGGCGCTGATGGCCGCGGAGCTGGCGCGCGACAACGCCGGCGAGATTCGTGGCGTGCTCGGCCGCGAGCCCGATGCGGCCGAGCTTTACATGGCGCATTTCCTCGGCTCGGGCGGCGCGCGCACGTTCCTCTCGGCGCTGCAGACCGACCCCGGCCAGAGCGCCGCGGGGCTGCTGCCGCAGGCGGCCGGCGCCAATCGACCGATCTTCTATGACGGCGGCCGCGCGCGCTCGGTCGGCGAGGTGATGGAGCTGATGCGCGGCAAGGTGTCCTCGGCGATGGAGGGCGGCGCGCCCGCGCTCGCCTATCCGTCCTCGTCCGCTTCGTTCT
>DATDLP010000397.1:0-5593 GCA_036519255.1 Croceibacterium sp. | reverse complement strand
CGCTCGTGCGCGAGCCTGACGCCACACAGCCAAAGCTCCTCGCCTTCGGCCAGGCGGTGCACGTCGTAGCCGGTGCCGGTGCGGGGGAAGGGCAGGGTGTCCACGAAATCCTCCGCGAATGTCAGCTTGCGCAGCCGCTCGTCTCCGTCGACCAGCGCCACCGCCAGCCCGGCGGCCTGCGCGACTTGCGCGTCGTCGCCCGCCGTCGGTGCGCCGGCCCAGCTGCGGTGCGCCGACAGGATGGCGTCATACCGGAATGCTTGGGGGGTCTGCACCCGGCGCAGCGCCTCGCGGTCCGCCGCGCCCGCCATCAGGCCGTCCGCGGCCTCGGCGAGGCTGTCGACCACCGGCAGGACCGGGATCGCCCCGGGGTGCGCGCGGAGCGCCTCGAGCAGGCGGTCGATGACGTCAGCCGGGCAGTGGGGCCGTGCCGCATCGTGGATCAGCACGACTGCGGGCCTGTCTGCCGCCAGAGCTTCGAGTGCCAGGCGCACCGAGGCCTGCCGCGTTGCGCCGCCGGTTACGAGACGAACGCCGTGCAGACCGGCCAGCGCCTCGGCTGCCACGGCGTCACCACTCTCGGGGATCGCGACGGCAATCGGCCCCGCACCGGCGCCGAGCAACGCCTCGGCGGCGTGACGCACCACCGGTTTGCCGCGCCAGCGGGCGAACTGCTTGGGCAGCGGCTGGCCGGCGCGCAGCCCTCGTCCGGCGGCGACGATCACCGCGGCAAACCGTGCTTTGTCGGGGGTGCCCATTGCAGGGGCGGCCGCTAGCGGCTTGCGGCTCCGGCCGCAATCCACTATGGGCTGCCCGATTTTTAGGCAATCCCGCACATGACTTCGCTTCCCACCCCTCCGGCGCTCAAGCCGGTCGCCGTCGGCCCGGTGCGGATCGACTGCCCGGTCGTGCTCGCGCCGATGACCGGCGTCACCGACATGCCGTTCCGCACGCTCGTGCGCAGGTACGGCTCGGGGCTCAATGTCACCGAGATGATCGCCAGCGAGGCGATGATCCGCGAGACCCGCCAGAGTCTGCAGAAGTCCGAATGGAACAGCATCGAGGAGCCGGTCTCGATGCAGCTGGTGGGCTGCGATCCCGTCTCAATGGGCGAGGCCGCCAAGCTTAACGAGGACCGTGGCGCGGCAATCATCGACATCAATTTCGGCTGTCCCGTGCGCAAGGTGGTCGGCGCTTACGCCGGCTCTGCGCTGATGCGTGAGGTGCCGCTGGCGACCAGGCTGATGGAAGCCACGGTCAAGGCCGTCTCGGTGCCGGTCACGGTCAAGATGCGCATGGGCTGGGACCACGACAGCCTCAACGCGCCCGAGCTCGCGCGCATCGCCGAGGACGTCGGGGTCAAGCTGATCACTGTGCACGGCCGCACGCGCAACCAGATGTACAAAGGCGAGGCTGACTGGGCCTTCGTGCGCAAGGTCAAGGACGCGGTGTCGATCCCGGTGATCGTCAACGGCGACATCTGCGGCATCGCAGACGCGGCGAAGGCGCTCGAGCAGTCGGGCGCCGACGGGCTGATGATCGGCCGCGGCGCCTACGGCAAGCCCTGGCTGCTCGGCCAGGTCATGCACTGGTGGCGCACCGGGGAGAGCCTGCCCGATCCCGAAATCGACGAGCAGTACACAGTGCTGGTCGAGCACTACCGCGCGATGCTCGCGCACTACGGCAACGAGACGGGGGCCAAGATCGCACGCAAGCATCTGGGCTGGTATACGAAGGGCCTGCACGGCTCGGCGGAGTTCAGGAATTTCGTTAATTTCATCGACGATCCCATTCAAGTTCTTGGAGAACTTGAGCGCTTCTACGAGCCGTTCCTGCGGCGCCGCGCGGCGTGAACGAAGCCGACGGCGCAAGCCTGCCGGAGCCGCGCGACCAGCTCGCCGGGCTGACTTTCGCGCTGCTGCTGCTCGATCCGGAGCTCACGATCGCCCAGGTCAATCCCGCCGCCGAGAACCTGATCGGGCGCAGCTCGCGCCGGCTGATCGGTCGCAAGTTTCTCGACGTGGTTGGGTTCACCGAAGAGCGGATCCTCGACCGGCTGATGGGCGAGGAGGCGCAGCTCGTGGCGCGCGGCCTCGCGATCCAGGTCGAGGGGCGCGCCTCGCACGTCAACCTCACGGTCTCGGCGCTCGCCGCGCACCCGGGATGGCGCGTGATCACACTGTCCGACGCGGGGCAGGGCGAGCGGTTCAGTGATGAGGAGCGCGGCGTCGCGCTGCGCGGCCCCGCGGTGCTTGCGCACGAGATCAAGAATCCGCTGTCGGCGATCCGAGGCGCGGCGCAGCTCGTCGCGCGCAAGCTCGACGAGGCCGACCGCGCGTTGACCGACCTGATCGCGGACGAGGTCGACCGCATCGCCCAGCTGATCGACCGGATGCAGCGCCTCGGCCGCGAGCGGCCCGACCCCGTCGCACCGCTCAACCTGCACGAGGCGATCCACCGCGCCTGCGACACCGTGCGCGCCGCGTCGGGGATCGAGATTCCGATACGCGAGGAGTTCGATCCCTCGCTGCCCCCGGTGCTCGCCAACGAGGGGGCGCTGGTGCAGGTGCTGATCAACCTGATCACCAATGCGCGCGATGCCTGCGAAGGCGTCAAGAACCCCGAGATCGTGCTGCGCACGCGGTTCGTCAGCGGGCTGGTGATGAACGTCATCCGGCTCGGCCGACCGGTCAAGCTGCCGATCGAGGTCCAGGTCAGCGACAACGGTCCCGGCATCGATCCGGCGCTGCGCGACCACATCTTCGAGCCGTTCGTCTCGAGCAAGAAGAACGGGCAGGGGCTCGGGCTCGCGCTGGTCAACAAGCTCGTGCGCGACATGGACGGGCGGATCGGCCACGAGCGCGACGAATCCGGCGGCTGGACGCATTTCCGCGTGCACCTGCCGATGGCGAAGTAGGGAAGGGCGAGGATGTCGAGACGCGCGCTGCTGGTCGAGGACGACGCCTCCATCGCCACCGTGATCACTGCCGGGCTCGAGGCCGAGGCGTTCACCGTCGACCGTTGCGACAGCGTCGCCGGGCGCGACAAGCTGCTGGCGCAAAGCGGCTACGACGTCATGCTGACCGACGTGGTTCTGACCGACGGCGACGGCATCGCCACGCTCGGCGAGGTGCATCGCGCGCATCCGGAGATGCCTGTGATCATCCTGTCGGCGCAGAACACGCTCGATACCGCGGTTCGTGCGACCGAGACCGGCGCGTTCGAGTACTTCCCCAAGCCGTTCGACCTCGACGAGCTGGTGCGCGCGGCGTGTCAGGCTGCCGATTCGCGCGGAGGGTCGAGCCCGGAGAGTCATGAAGCCGGCGAAGGCCTGCCGCTGATCGGTCGCAGCCAGCCGATGCAGGACGTGTACCGGATGATCACCCGGGTGCTGCGCAACGACCTCACCGTGCTGATCCTCGGCGAATCCGGCACAGGCAAGGAACTCGTGGCGGAGGCGATCCACCAGCTCGGCGCACGCAAGGCCGGGCCGTTCGTCGCGCTCAACACCGCGGCGATCCCGCGCGAGCTGATCGAGAGCGAGCTGTTCGGGCATGAGAAGGGCGCCTTCACCGGCGCGGTCAATCGCTCGATCGGCAAGTTCGAGCAGGCGCACGGCGGCACGCTGTTCCTCGATGAGATCGGCGACATGCCGCCCGAAGCGCAGACCCGGCTGCTGCGTGCTCTGCAATCAGGTCGCATCCGCCGGGTCGGCGGGCGCGACGAGATCGCGATCGACGTGCGCATCGTCGCCGCGACCAACCGCGACCTCGCGCCGATGATCGCCCAGGGCACGTTCCGCGAGGACCTGTACTACCGGCTCAACGTGGTCCCGATCCACCTGCCGCCGCTGCGCGAGCGCACGGGCGACGTCGAGCCGCTCGCGCGCCATTTCCTGCGCAACGCGGCTGGTGAGGGGTTGCCGGCGCGGGGCTTGTCGAAAGCCGCGGCCACGCTGCTCGAGGCGCAACCCTGGCGCGGCAACGTGCGCGAGCTGAGGAACTTCGTCTATCGCGCCGCGCTGCTCTCGCGCGAGGAGCAGATCGATACCGCCACGGTGCGCCAGCTGCTGGCCGATCGCCCGGCACCCGACGCCTCGCCCGCGGGGGCGGACTTTGCCTCCGCGCTCGCTGCGTGGCTCGGTCAGCGCGACGTCGCGCACGGCGCGCTCTATCACGGCGCGCTGGCGGCGTTCGAGCGGCCGCTGTTCGAGCACGCGCTGCGCGAGACCGGCGGCAACCAGCTGCGCGCGGCGCAGCTTCTCGGCATCAATCGCAACACGCTGCGCAAGCGGCTCGACGATTTGCAGATCGATCCGGAGCGCTTCGCCCGTCGATAGCCACGCGCGCGTCGCAAAAAGCCCTTGCAAAACGGCAACAGGGGCGTTGTAAGTCTGCAACGATGGCCCCTACCCCCGGCCCCGAGAGCGTTTCCGAATCCGTGCGCCGCTCGCCGCGCTGGTGGCGCCGCCTGCTCGTCGCCGCGCGCCGGGCCAATCTCTACATGTGGCTGGAGATCGTCGCCGCAATAGCGCTCGTCCTGATGCTCGGCAGCGCGTATCTTGCGCTGGCCGGCGCCAAGGATCCCGGCGAACTGGTCCCCTCCGGACAGGCGGCGCTGCTGCTCGTCGGCACGCTGATCCCGGCGATGGGCCTCCTGGTCCTCGCAGGGCGGCGCCTGGCGATCCGCCGTGCGGGCGGCACCAGCGCGCGGCTGCACGTCAACCTCGTCTTCTTCTTCTCGCTGGTCTCGGCGATTCCCACGCTGCTGGTCGCGGTGTTCGCCAGCTTCCTGTTCCAGTGGGGTGTGCAGTTCTGGTTCTCCGACGATCGCCGCGGCATTCTCGAGAACGCCAACGAGCTTGCGCGCGGATACTATGACGAGAATCAGCGCCAGCTCGGGCTCGAGGCTGCCGCGATGGCAGGCGACTTGAGATTCTTCCTCCAGGACTGGGCGATGGCGGATGCGCGCTTCCAGGAGCAGTACAGCCTGCAGCTTCTCGCGCGCGAGCTGAGCGAGAGCGCGATCCTGCAGCAGGCTCCCGATGGCGGCCTTCGCGTGGTGGCGATCGTCGATCCGAGCGAGGATACCGCGCGCGAACGAATTTCGGCCCAATCGCTTGGACGCCTGCGCGGTGGCGAGAACTTCGTCGTCAATTCCACCCAGGTTCGCACCGAGGCGGCCGCGCCGATCGATCGAGACCTGGGCATCTATCTCTACATCGCGCGCGACGCGGACCAAGCCGCGTTCAGCCAGTGGGAGCGGGCGCAGACGGTCATCGAAAACTACGAGACGCTCGGGCGTCAGGCGCGGACCCTGCAGCTCAATTTCAACCTCGCGCTGTTTGGAGT
This sequence comes from Croceibacterium sp., assembly GCA_036519255.1. Classification (GTDB taxonomy): domain Bacteria; phylum Pseudomonadota; class Alphaproteobacteria; order Sphingomonadales; family Sphingomonadaceae; genus Croceibacterium_A. The sequence goes on along the minus strand of DATDLP010000397.1, from coordinate 242 downwards.
CTCGCTTTCGCTGGTGGGCCTCTCGGTCTGGTTCGCGTTGCGTTTCGCGGACCGCCAGGTGAAACCACTCGCCGAAATCGTCACCGCGGCGCGCGAGGTGGGTGCGGGCAACTACGCGCTGCGCGTCGCCGGCCGCACCGGACCCGACGAGATCGGTTTGCTCAATCGTGCGTTCAATCGCATGACCGCGCAGATCGAGCGCCAGACCGACGCGTTGATCGGCGCCAATCGCCAGCTGGCCG
>DATDLP010000396.1:0-3327 GCA_036519255.1 Croceibacterium sp. | reverse complement strand
CTTCAGGGGAGAGATACGAAGGCTCGGCAGCTTGCTGCCTAGCCGGAGTTGAGAGGGGGCCGCAGCGTCGCGCTACGTCCCCTCTCCCAACCCTCTCCCCTGAAGGGGGAGAGGGCTTTGTCTATCTGTCGCCGCTCCAGGTCCGCAGACCCGGTAGCGTGCGATCCTCGCCCTTCAATGCTTCCGCCACAGCAGGCCGCGCAGTCACCCGCTCGCGCCATTCGACGAGCCGCGGATAGTTTCGGGCGACGTCCTTCTCGGGGAACATCCGTTCGACCATCATCCCGCAGTGCGAATAGAAGTTGATGTCGGCCAGCGTGTAGCTCTCGCCCGCCAGCCACGCGGTTTCGCCAAGCTGCGCCTCGACCCTGGCCAGCGCGTAGTCGATCTTGTCGCTCGCGTTCCGCAGGTCGGTCTCCGAGAATCCCGAGCGCGCGGTGGCCCATTTCTTGCGCTGGTCGGGCAGCGGGATGTGGCGCAACAGCTCCTCGAACGTGCCCCCGTCGATGTTGCGCGCGATCACCCCGACCATCCGGTGCCAGCCGTGCATCGACACGTGGTTCATCACATGCTCGTCGACGAACTTGTTCCAGTAGCGCATCCGCGCCGCCCCCACCGCATCGCGCGGCCGCAGCGGCTCGTTGGGGAAGACATCCTCGAGATACTCGTTGATTACCGTGGTGTGCGTGACGATCGTCCCGTCGTGCTCAAGCACCGGCACCTGGCCCTCGGGGTTGATCGCCACGAACCATTCGGAGTGCTGCTCGAACTTGTGCAGGTCGACGTAGTGGCTCTCGTACGGCAGGCCCTTCTCCTTGAGCGGGATCATCGACTTGAGCGAGTTCGCCAGCGGCTCGGCGTGGTAGTACTTGAGCACCATCTCAGACCTCGATGCTTTCGAGCACGCCACCGTCGACGGCCCAGTCCTGTCCGGTCACATGGCTCGCCGCATCGCTGAGCAGGAACGCGGCGACTTCGGCCAGCTCCATCGGCGTGCCCATGCGCCGCTGCGGCACGCGCGCGGCGATCTTGCCCTTCTGCGCCTCGGGAATGCGCTCGAGCGCCTCGGTGACGATGAAGCCCGGAATGATGCAGTTCGCGCGTACGTTGTGCGGCGCCATCTCCACCGCGATCGCGCGGGTCAGCCCAAGAACCCCGTGCTTGCTCGCGACATAGGCCGGGTTCATCGCCATGCCGCGCTTCGAGCCCATCGAGCCGGTGACGAGGATCACCCCGCTCTTCGCCTCGATCATCGCCGGCAGCACCTTCTGGATCGCCCAGAACACGCTCGTCAGGTTGACCTTGAGCGTCTGCTCAAACACGTCGCTGTCGAACGCCACCGCCGGAGTGAAGCCGCCGGTCAGCCCGGCGTTGGCGAACAGCCCGTGGACCGGTCCGAAATGCGCTGCCGCGGCATCGAGCGCGGCGTCGAGCTCGGCCTTGACCGCGACATCCGCGGCGAAGCCCGCGGCATGCTCGCCGATCCCGGCGACCGCCTCGTCGAGCAGCTCCTTGCGCCGCGCGATCAGCGAGACCCGCGCGCCGCGGCTGGCGAGCAATTGCGCGCTGACCAGGCCGAGCCCGCTCGAGCCGCCGGTGACGACGATATGCTGGCCGTGGAAATCCATCACTTCTCCCGTTCGTCCTGAGCTCGTCGAAGGATGAACGCCGCCCATGTGGGCGCGTCCGGGTGGCCGTTCTCTTCTGGCGACCAGTGTTGTTGCATCAGCGCACGTGCCTCAGCCTCGGGCATCCCGCAAGCGTCGCGATTGTAGCGGTAGAAGAACGCCGAGACGCGCCAGTTCATGATGCAGTGGACGTGGACCGGGCCTTCGGCCTGCTCGAGCGCCTGGGTGAAGGCCGCGTAGTGCGCTTCCTCCGGCGCGGCGAAGGGCACCGGGATGTGCGTGTAGCCGATGCCCTGGGCGGCAAAGGCTTGCTCGGCGCCGGGCAAAGCCTCGGGGTGATCGGGCATCGCGAGGTTGATCACATGCCTGACACCTATCTCCGCGAGCCGCGCGGGATCGGGTTCCTGCAACCGGCCCGACGTCGTGATGCGCTCCGACAACCGCTGCCAGGCTCGGATGTCTGTCGGATCTCCCGCCAACCGCGCTCTCCCTACTCCGTCATCCCGGCGAAAGCCGGGACCTCGTGCCTTCGAGCGCCACGTTTGCGGCACGAGGTCCCGGCTTTCGCCGGGATGACGCGGAGCAGCGGCTCACGCCAGCCCCAGCACCTTCGCCGCGTTGTCCTTCATGATCAGCGGCATCACCTCGTCGCGGAACCCGACCTCGGCCGCCGCGGCCATCCACTTGTCGGGGTGGATCAGCGGGAAGTCGGTGCCGAACAGCATCTTATGCTTGAGCTGGGTGTTGGCGTACTGGATCACCTGCTTGGGGAAGTACTTCGGGCTCCATCCGCTCAGGTCGATGAACACGTTGGTCTTGTGCAGCGCCATGCTCAGGCTCTCGTCGACCCATGGCCAGCTCGGATGCGCGAGGATGATCTTCATGTCGGGGAAGTCGACCGCGACGTCGTCGATCAGCATCGGCTGGCCGTACTTCAGGCGCATGCCCCCGCCGCCGCGCATGCCGGTGCCCATGCCAGAGTGTCCGGTGTGGAAGATCGCCGGCAGGCCGTACTCGGCGATCACCTCGTAGATCGGATAGGCCATCCGGTCCGCCGGATGCGCGTTCTGCGCGATGCCGTGGAACTTGAAGCCCTTGACCCCGTGGTTCTCGATCAGGTCGCGCGCCTCGCGCGCGCCGTACTTGCCCTTGTGCGGGTCGATCGAGGCGAACGCCATGCAGATGTCGTCGTTCTTGAGCGCCTGCTCGGCGACCTCGTAGTTCGACACACGCTTGGCGCCCATGCCGCTCTCGCAGTCGACCGTGAACAGCACCAGCGCGATGTTCGCCTCGCGATAGAGCTCTATGATCTCGGGCATCTTCGGCCGCTCGCGCGGCGCCTTGAAGTAGGCGCTCGCCGCGTCGAAGTACTGCCCCATCACCGGGTCCTCGGGATCGTGGCACGAGACTTCGGCGTGGACGTGGACGTCGATGGCGCGGATCTTGGTAAGGTCGATCGGCAAGTGGAGTTTCCTCAATCCTCCTCCCCTTGATGGGGGAGGGATACGGAGACTTAGCCCCGTAGGGGCTTAGTCGCAGTTGGGTGGGGGTGGAGCGGGCACACGCCGACGTCGCGCCGTCACCCCCATCCAACTTCGCCTAGGGCGCTCCGCGCCCTAGGCTGCGTACCCTTCCCCCATCAAGGGGGAAGGGAGTTGGCTCACAGCTTCATCAGCACCGACTTGGTCTCGAGGTAGGC
>DATDLP010000395.1:0-7806 GCA_036519255.1 Croceibacterium sp. | reverse complement strand
CGGTCAAAGGGGTATTACGATCACCTCGTCAGCCCGGCGAAAGCCGGGACCTCGTGCGGCTAGGGCAGAATACCATCGGTCGGAGAACAGCGCCGGAGAGATGGTTCCGATCAGGACCGGTCTCGCCCGTGTGCACGAGGGCGGTCTATCGGCCGGCCCGGATCATCCTCTCGATATCGACGAACTTTTCCCGGGGCGCGCCCTCGCGAGCTGCCTTCTCCTCGGCTTCCTCGATCTTCTTCCAGTCGCTGAAGGTGACGACGTCGAGCTCGCGCTCCCCGGCCAGCGCGTCGAAGCCTGCGCCACCTCGCTTGGTCGCCCGCCCGAGCACGCCTTGCTCGACATCTTCGGCGATATGCTCGACGATCGCGTACCCGTCGGGCCGGTTGGTGCCGATCGTGCCCGAGGGGCCGCGGCGGGCCCAGCCGACGCAGTAGAGGCCGGGCAGGATGCGACCCTCGTCGTTGGCGAAGCGGCCGGCACGCTCGTCGAACGGCACGTCGGGGATCGGCGAGGTGCGGTAGCCGATGCAGCTGACGACGAGATCGGCGGCAAGCCGCTCGGTCTCGCCGGTGCCTTCCGCCTGGCCGTGGACGAGGCGGGTCCTCTCGATCTCGATCGCTTCGACCTTGCCCGAGCCGAGCAACGCTTTCGGCGCCGCGAGGAAGGCGAACTCGATCTCGATCGGCTTCTCTGCGCGGATGTCCTCGGGCGTCGCGGCGAAGGCGCGCAGATGCGCGACCGACTTGCGCAGGCCCGGCTCGAGCAGCGCGTCGTCCGCGAGCGGCGGCAGGTCGGCCGGTGCGACATGCGGCGCTGCGCGCGCGAGGTGGCCGAGCTCGCCGAGCTCCTTCGGGGTCATCATGATCTGGTGCGGCCCGCGCCGGCCGAGCAGCACTATGCGCCGGATGTTCGAGCCTTCGAGCGCGTGGAGCGCGTGCGCGACGATGTCGCTGTCGGCGAGCTCGGCGGGCGTCTTGGCCAGAATCCGCGCAACGTCGAGCGCGACGTTGCCCATGCCGATGACGACCGCGGTCCTGCCCGAGAGGTCGGGACCGAGCGCGGAGAACTGCGGGTGGCCATTGTACCAACCGACGAACGCCGCGCTGCCGAACGCGTTGCCAAGATTCTCGCCCGGGATGGCGAGCGGGCGGTCGCGCGGCGCCCCGGTGGCTAGAACCACTGCGTCGTACAGCCCGCACAGCTCGGGGATCGTGACGTCCTCGCCGATCGCGATGTTGCCGACGAAGCGCACGTTGTCGTCGAGCGCCACCTTCTCGAACCGGCGCGAGACGGCCTTGATCGACTGGTGGTCGGGCGCGACGCCGGTGCGGATCAGGCCGTAAGGAACGGGCAGGCGGTCGAACACGTCGATCCGGACGTCCTCGCCGAAGGTCTTCTGCGCAGCTTCCGCGGTGTAGTACCCGGCCGGGCCCGAGCCGATGATCGCGATGTGCCGCACATGCCTCTCCCGCTGCCTGTCCCGCGCACGTTGTAACCCTGCGAGGCCGCGCGGCAAGGCCGGTTCTGGCGCTGCGCGGGGCCCGTTGCTTAACGGTTTCTCAAAGCTGATCCGGCTATTTGCGTGCCATGTCCTTGGCCGGCCAAGCACGCTCGTCGACCGACGCGCGTCCCAGCGCGCGTTCCGACGCGCCGCCGGCAAAACCGGCGCCCGCAGCAGACCGGCGCCAGCAGGCGCGGCGCAAGCAGAAGTCCACTCGCGCGCAGGTTCCGCAGACCGCGGCGGGCGCGCAGTGGTTTCCCCGCAACTGGACTTACGTGATCCTGTGCATGATCGGCGCCGTTGTCGGCAGCGCCGTGGCCGCAAATCGCGTGCCCGGTCCGCTGGGCGGCACGATCCTCGCGCTGGCGGTCGCCGGCGCTTGTTGCGCCCGTCCGGTGTTCAGGCGGGTGGACCGGATGCGCGAGAGCGCGACGGGCGCGAGGCTCCTCGCGGTCGCCGCGGTCGTGGTCATGCCGTTGTTCCTGTTCGGGCTGGGCATGACCGTCTGGACGGTTCGCCAGGGGCTCCCCTGGGATATCGCGGTTGCCGCGCTGCTGCTGCTCGGCAGCATCGCGGCGGCCTATCTGCGCCGGCAGCCCGGGCTGATCTTCGCCGGACAGCTGGCGATGTGGTCGGCGACGGTGCTGATCCTGCAGTCGGTCCCCGGCGCCATCGCCCTCGCGGTCGCCTTCGTGCTCGCGTTCGCGGTCAGCCGCGAGCTGTTGCGCGACCAGCGGCAGGAGGACGAGCAGCGGCAGGCGCGCGATCGCGTGCAGACCCGCGCGCGCGACATTCTCCGCGATTACGAGGAAACGCGACAGGGCTGGTTCTGGGAAACCGACCGCCGCTCGCAGCTGACCTACGTCTCGGCGCCCGTGGCCGAAGCGCTCGGCCAGTCGCCAGACAGCCTGATCGGCAAGCCGCTGGTCGAGCTGTTCGATCTCGCCGACACCGGGCAGGAAGGCGAGCGGACGCTGATGTTCCACCTGTCCGCGCGCTCGGCCTTCCAGGAGCTGCCCGTGCGCGCGGCGACCGAGGGCGAGGCGCGCTGGTGGTCGGTCAGCGGCCGGCCGATCCACGACGACTACGACAATTTCGTCGGCTTCCGCGGCTCGGGTACCGACCTGACCGAGAAGAAGCGGAGCCAGGAACACGCCTCGCGCCTCGCGCACTACGACTCGTTGACCGGTCTGGCGAACCGCTTCCAGATGTCGCAGTCACTCGACAAGATCCTCACCTCGCAGCACGAGAAGAACCGCACCTGCGGGGTGCTGATGCTCGATCTCGACCGGTTCAAGCAGGTCAACGACACGATGGGCCACCCGGCCGGCGACGCACTGCTCAAGCAGGTCGCCCAGCGGCTCGAACGTGCGGTGGGGCAGAGTGGGCAGGTCGGCCGGCTGGGCGGCGACGAGTTCAAGGTCATCGTCCCCGGGCGGATCGAGCGCGCCAAGCTCGGGCAGCTCGCAACCGACATCATTCACACGCTGTCGCAGCCCTACTCGATCGACGGGCAGCGCGTGGTCATCGGCGCGTCGGTCGGCATCGCGCTGTCGCCGGCGGACGGCGTCAGCAGCGAGGAGCTGATCCGCAACGTCGATCTCGCGCTGTACGCGGCGAAGGACCAGGGGCGCGGGCGGTACCACTTCTACGCCGAAGACCTGCACGCCGAGGCCGAGGAGCGCGCGCGGCTCGAGCGCGACTTGCGCGACGCGATCGCGCACGGCCAGCTCGAGCTGTGGTACCAGCCGTTCGTCTCGACCGCGACCGAGAAGATCTCGGGCTTCGAGGCCCTGCTGCGCTGGCAACATCCGCAGAAGGGCTGGATCCCGCCCGACAAGTTCGTCCAAACCGCCGAGGACAGCGGCCTGATCGCGCAGATCGGCGAATGGGCGCTGCGTACCGCTTGCCATGATCTGGCAAAGTGGCCCGAGGACGTGCGCGTGGCGGTCAACGTCTCGCCGCTGCAGTTCGCCAATCCGCAGCTGCCGGCGATCGTCACCAGCGCCATCGCGCAGGCGGGCATCCACCCCTCGCGGCTCGAGCTCGAGATAACCGAGAGCGTGTTCCTCAACGACGACGCGGGGACGGATGCAATGTTCGCCGCGCTCAAGCGGGTCGGCGTGCGGCTGGCGCTCGACGATTTCGGCACCGGCTACTCGTCGCTCGGCTATCTGAAGAAGGCGCCGTTCGACAAGATCAAGATCGACCAGAGCTTCGTGCGCGGTGCGACCCAGCCGGGCAGCCGCAACGGCGCGATCATCGCTGCGATCACCAGCCTGGCGCAGGCGCTCGGGATGGACACGACTGCCGAGGGGGTGGAGACGCACGACGAGCTCGACCTGGTGCGGCTGCACGGCTGCAGCCACGTCCAGGGCTTCATCTACGAGCGTGCGCTCAGCTCGCAGGCCGCCAGCGAACGCTTGCGCACCGGTCTCGCCGCGATCGCACGCGGGCCGCGCGCGTCGCGCTCGGCGCGCCAGACGATGCTGCGCAAGATCGTGCTCGACCACGGCGGCCAGCTGTACAACGGCACGATCCGCAACATCTCGGTCACAGGGGCGCTGATCGAGGGGCTGTGGAACGTGCCGGTGGGCACGATCTTCAAGCTCCACCTGTCCGACGCGCAAGTCGTCACCGCGACCACGCGGTGGTGCCAGGAAGACCGGATGGGGATCGAGTTCGCGGTCGCCCTGCAGCGCGACGCGAGCAGCGGCGCCGCGACGCTGCAGGGACAGGCACCGAAGCCTGTCGTCCGCACCTTGTTGAAACAGGCCAGTTAAGGGATTCACCGGGGCTCTTAGCGGTTCGGTAAGCTCGATCCTTTACTGAGCGTGGGACGAACGATCGGCCCCCTGCAGGGTGTCGAGAAGCGAGGTCTGCCTGCGATGACGATTGGCGGGATGCTGCGGAACCTGGGTGCCATGGGCACTCCTTTCGCGCGCACGCCCGGCGAGGACACGAGCTATGTCGGCGATCCGGGCCAGCGCCTTTCGTTGCTCGACGCGCTCGAGCACGCCGAGATCGGCTGGTTCTGGGCGACCGATGCCGAGAACCGGCTGGTCTACCTTTCGCGTTCGGCCGCGCGCAAGTTCGCGCTCGAGACCAGCACGATCGGCGAGCCGCTGGGGCGGCTGGTCGAGGTCGTTCCCAGCGAGGGCGAAGAGCGCGCCGAGCGGCCGCTGTCGTTCCTGCTCAGCGCGCGCAACCGCTTCGCCGACCTCACCGTGCGCGTCGAGGGCGGTGGGGGCGAGATGTTCTGGTCGCTGACCGGCATCCCGCAGTTCGACGACCGCAAGGAGTTCATCGGCTACCGCGGCACCGCGCGCGACATCACTTCGGTCTACGAGCGGCAGCTCGACGCCTCGCGCCTCGCGCAGTTCGATTCGCTCACCGGGCTTGCCAACCGGCACCGGATGCTCAAGCGGCTGACCGCGATCCTCACCGCGTTCAAGGCCGCCAAGCGCAGCTGCGCGCTGCTGATGCTCGACCTCGACCGGTTCAAGCAGGTCAACGACACGCTCGGCCACCCGGCCGGCGACGATCTGCTCAAGCAGGTGGCGCAGCGGCTCGAGCGGATCGTGTCCGCCCCGGCCGAGATCGGCCGGCTCGGCGGCGACGAGTTCCAGATCATCATCCCCGACATGGACGACCGCGGCAAGCTCGGCGAGCTCGCCCAGCGGATCATCCAGATGGTCTCGCAGCCCTATTCGATCGAGGGCAGCCGGGCGATCATCGGCACCTCGATCGGCATCGCGATCGCGCCCTACGACGGGCTCGAGCCCGACGAGCTGATCAAGAGCGCCGACCTGGCGCTCTACGCGGCCAAGGGCGGCGGGCGCGGGATGTACCGGTTCTACTCGAACGATCTCAAGGACCAGGCCCACCAGCGGCGCGAGGTCGAGGAGGACTTGCGCGACGCGCTGGCCCGCGGCGAGCTCGAGATGCACTACCAGCCGGTCGTGCGCACGAGCGACAACATGGTGAGCGGGTTCGAGGCGCTGATGCGCTGGAACCACCCCGAGCGCGGCCCGATCAGCCCGGGCGTGTTCATCCCGATCGCCGAGGAGAGCAACCTGATCGGTCCGCTCGGCGAATGGGCGTTGCGCCAGGCCTGTGCCGATGCCGCCAAGTGGCCCGGCGAGCTCAAGGTGGCGGTCAACGTCTCGGCGCACCAGTTCTCGTCCGACAACCTGCCGGCGGTGGTCACCAACGCGCTCGCCGCGTCGGGCCTCAACGCGCGGCAGCTCGAGCTCGAGATCACCGAGAGCGTGTTCATGGGCGACGCCGAGGCGACCGACCAGATGTTCAAGCGGTTGAAGAAGATCGGCGTGAAGCTCGCGCTCGACGACTTCGGCACCGGCTACTCGTCGCTCGGCTATCTGAAGAAGGCGCCGTTCGACAAGATCCAGAACGACCAGAGCTTCGTGCGCGGCTGCACCGAGCCGGGCAACACCAACGCCGCGATCATCACCGCGATCGTCAGCCTGGCCAACGCGCTCAAGATGGAGACCACCGCCGAGGGCGTCGAGGCGATGGACGAGCTCGCGCTGATCACCGGGCTGGCCGCCACGCACGTGCAGGGGTTCATCTTCTCGCGCGCGGTGCGGCAGGAGGAGGTGCTGGCCAAGCTCGCCGGCGGCGATCTCAACTACAAGGCGATCGGCCCCGAGAAGCACCGCGCCGAGCGGCGCACGGTGTTCCGCCGCATCGGGGTGATCCACGAGGACCACCGCTACGACGCGGTGCTGCGCAACCTGTCGCGCACCGGGGCGATGATCGAAGGGCTGCTCGAGGTGCCGGTCGGCACCGACCTGGTGGTCGACCTCGGCGAAGGCCAGCTGGTGGTCGCCCGCGTGCGCCGCTCGCAGGACGCGACGCAGGGGGTCGAGTTCGAGAGCCCGCTGATCAGCGACGGCGCCGAGGGGCTATGCACGCGCCACCGCATCTCGCCTTACGTGCTCGCCGCCGCGGGCATGCCGCTGCGCTCGCTGCCCGCGGGGCACTATTCGCCGCCGATGGGACGCGGCGCCGACGGGAGCCGGCCGCGGTTCATGCAGGTCGAGATGGGCGGAGCGGCGAGCCGCGCGGCCTGACGCATCCCCGCTGCTGACAGCGCGGCAACACGCGGCTAAGGGCCGCGGATGACCGAACTGGCCCGCATCCGCAACTTCAGCATCATCGCCCACATCGACCACGGCAAGAGCACGCTCGCCGACCGGCTGATCCAGGCCACCGGCGGGCTGACCGAGCGCGAGATGAGCGAGCAGGTGCTCGACAACATGGACATCGAGCGCGAGCGCGGGATCACGATCAAGGCGCAGACGGTGCGGTTGAACTACACCGCGAGCGACGGCGAGACTTACGAGCTCAACCTGATGGACACCCCCGGCCACGTCGACTTCGCCTACGAGGTCTCGCGCTCGCTGGCCGCGTGCGAGGGCGCGCTGCTGGTGGTCGACGCGGCGCAGGGGGTCGAGGCGCAGACCCTGGCCAACGTCTACCAGTCGATCGAGCACGACCACGAGATCGTGCCGGTGATCAACAAGATCGACCTGCCCGCGGCCGAGCCCGAGAAGGTCAAGGCCGAGATCGAGGACATCATCGGCCTCGACGCGAGCGAGGCCGTCCTCACCAGCGCCAAGTCGGGCATCGGCATCGCCGACGTGCTCGAGGCGGTGGTGGCCAAGATCCCGCCGCCCAAGGGCGACCGCGAGGCGCCGCTCAAGGCCATGCTGGTCGACTCGTGGTACGACCCCTACCTCGGCGTGGTGATCCTCGTGCGCGTGATCGACGGGGTCATCAAGAAGGGCCTCAACGTCAAGTTCATGCAGGGCGGCACCGAGCACCTGATCGACCGCGTCGGCTGCTTCACCCCCAAGCGCATCGAGCTGCCCGAGCTGGGCCCGGGCGAGATCGGCTTCATCACCGCGCAGATCAAGGAAGTCGAGCAGGCCAAGGTCGGCGACACGGTGACCACGGTCAAAGCCGGCGCGGCGCAGGCGCTGCCCGGCTACAAGGAAGTCCAGCCGGTGGTGTTCTGCGGCCTGTTCCCGGTCGACGCGGCCGACTTCGAGAAGCTGCGCGAGAGCATCGCCCGGCTGCGGCTCAACGACGCCTCGTTCTCGTTCGAGATGGAAAGCTCGGCCGCGCTCGGCTTCGGCTTCCGCTGCGGCTTCCTCGGGCTGCTGCACCTCGAGATCATCCAGGAGCGGCTGACGCGCGAGTTCGACCTCGACCTGATCACCACCGCGCCCTCGGTGGTCTACCGCATCGTGCTGCGCGCGAGCCGGACCGAGGAG
>DATDLP010000394.1:0-5015 GCA_036519255.1 Croceibacterium sp. | reverse complement strand
CGCTGGGACGCTGCTGCGCCGGGCGACCCTGCCTGGCGCGCCGAGCTGTTTCGCGCCCGTGCCCACCCTCCCGGAGAATGGATCCTGCGCGATGGAACAGTCCTCGCTGCCGAACCCGCCGCCGCGAGCACCGGAACGCCGAGTCTTGGCGATCTGGCTCGCGCGGCTGGCGATCGATCGCTGGCGGCAAGCTGAAAACTGCGCGCGCGGCGAGGGCGCCGACGCCGAACCCGTCGCGCTGATCGCCGAAACCGCGCACGGCCCGCGGATCGAGGCAGCCAACGACGCGGGGCTCGCGGCCGGGGCGCGGCCCGGCACGCGGCTGGCCGATGCGCGCGCGCTGTGTCCGCGCCTCAAGGTGGCGCCGAGCGATCCCGCGGGTGATCGCGCCTTGCTCGAGCGGTTGGCGGTGCGGGCGCAGCGCTGGGGCCCGTGGGCGGCGGTGGACGCTCCCGACGGACTGCTGGTCGAGGTCACCGCGGTGGCGCACCTGTTCGGCGGCGAGAGGGCCTTGCTGCGCGATGTCGAGGCGGTGCTGGCCGCGCAAGGCCTCACCGCGCGCCTGGCGCTCGCACCAACTGCGGGGGCCGCATGGGCGCTAGCGCATTTCGGAGCCGGCCAGGCCATTCTCGCCTCCAAGGATGCCGGCGCACGGCTCGCCACGCTTCCGGCCGCCGCGTTGCGGCTCGAGCCCGAGGTGCTGCTGGTGCTGCGGCGGCTGGGGCTCAAGCGGATCGGCGATCTCGAGCGGAGATTCAACGACCAGGGGGGGCGCGACGCGCTCAAGCGCCGGTTCCGCCGCCGCTCGCCCGCGGCCAATCCGCTGCTGCGGCTCGACCAGCTGCTCGGCCGGGTGCCCGAGCCGCTGCTGCCGGTGGTGGCGGTGCATCCCGCGCTGGTGCAGCGACGCCTGCTCGAGCCGATCCGCCATCGTGAGTTGCTCGACCGGGTCGTGGCCGACCTTGCCGGCGACATGGCCCGTGCGCTCGAGACGCGCGGCGAGGGCGCGCGGCGGCTCGAGCTCGGGTTGTGGCGGGTCGACGGCGATGCGGCGTTCCGCAGCCTCGAGCTGGCCGCGGCCACGCGCGATCCGGCGCACGTCGCGCGCCTGTTCGCCGCGAAGCTCGACGGCATCGAGGCGGGCTTCGGCATCGAGCTGGTGCGCATGCGCGCCGTGTGGAGCGAGCCGCTCGCGCTCGATCAGGGCGATCTGGATGGCGGCGCCGAGGGCAAGGGCACCTCGCTCGCCGTCTGCATCGACCGGCTGACCGTGCGCCTTGGCCCGGACGCGGTGCGCCGCCCGGTGGCGCATGCGAGCCATATCCCCGAGCGGGCGCAACGCTGGCAAGGGCCGCTCGAGCCTCCCTTCGACAAGCTCAGGACTGCCTCACAGGAGAGGCTGGCGTTCCACGCGCGGCCGCTCAAGCTGCTCGAACGGCCCGAGCCGATCGCAGTGCTTTACGCCACGCCCGACGGCACGCCGCGCCGCTTTCGCTGGCGCGGCGGTGTGCACGAGATCGCGCGGGTCGAAGGGCCAGAGCGGATCGCTCCCGAATGGTGGCGCGAGAAGGGCAGCACGCGGCTGCGCGACTACTACCGGATCGAGGACGGGGAAGGCCGGCGGTACTGGATCTATCGCGCGGGTCTGGAGGGCGACGGGCGCGGTGGGCTGCCCGACTGGTTTCTGCAGGGTTTGTGCGCATGACTTGCACACTCCGGTAAAAGAACATAAGAAGAACAAATGCCTAAGCTCAGCACGATGGAAAGGCTCGGCATCCTCGCCGATGCGGCCAAGTACGACGCCTCGTGCGCCTCGTCGGGCACCGCGAAGCGCAACAGCCGCGGCGGCAAGGGGATCGGTTCGACCGAGGGGATGGGGATCTGCCACGCCTATGCGCCCGACGGGCGCTGCATCTCGCTGCTCAAGGTCCTGCTGACCAACCACTGCGTGTTCGACTGCCACTACTGCGTCAATCGCAAGAGCTCGAACGTGCGCCGTGCGCGCTTCACGCCGCAGGAGGTGGTCGACCTCACGCTGACGTTCTACCGCCGCAACTACATTGAGGGGCTGTTCCTCTCCTCGGGCATCGTCCGGAGCTCGGACCACACGATGGAGCAGCTGGTCGAGGTCGCGCGCCAGCTGCGCGAGGAGCACGATTTTCGCGGCTACATCCATCTCAAGACCATTCCCGATGCCGATCCCGAGCTGATCCACCAGGCGGGGCTCTATGCCGATCGCGTGTCGATCAATGTCGAGCTGCCAACCGAGAGCGGGCTGACGCGGCTCGCGCCCGACAAGGATGCGCGCCGCATCGAAGGGGCAATGGGCGGGATGAAGCTGGCGATCGCCCAGGCGCGCGACGAGACCAAGCGGTTCAAGAGCGCGCCGCGGTTCGCCCCGGCGGGCCAGTCGACGCAGATGATCGTCGGCGCCGACGCGGCGAGCGATGCCGAGATCGTGAGCAAGGCCAGCCGGCTGTACGACCGCTTCCGGCTGCGGCGGGTCTACTATTCGGCGTTCAGCCCGATCCCCGATGCAAGCGCGGTGCTGCCGCTCAAGCGCCCGCCGCTGCTGCGCGAGCACCGGCTGTACCAGTCCGACTGGCTGATGCGGTTCTACGGCTTTGCGCCCGACGAAGTCGCGCAGGCCGCCGGGGCGGACGGGATGCTGCCGCTCGACATCGATCCCAAGCTCGCCTGGGCGATCAAGTTTCGCGAGCGGTTTCCGGTCGACGTCAATCGGTCTTCGCGCGAGATGCTGCTGCGGGTTCCGGGACTGGGGGTGCGCGCGGTCGACAATGTCGTTGCGTCGCGACGTCACCGGACGCTGCGGCTCGACGATGTCGCGCGGCTGACCGGCTCGATCGCCAAAGTGCGCCCGTTCATCGTCACGGCAGACTGGCGTCCGACGCTGCTGACCGACCGGGCCGATTTGCGGACGCTGCTCGCCCCGCGCAGCGAGCAGCTCGAGCTGTTCGCGGCATGAGCCTGCACCAGCCGATCCGCGCCGCGGCGCACTACACGGTCGAGATGGCCGAGCCGGACGACTTCGCCGGGTGGCGAGAGCGGGCGCGGGCCCTGGTGCAGGGCGGCGTGCCGCCAGAGGAGGTGAGCTGGGTCGAACCCGGCGGGACAGGCAGCCTGTTCGCCGGGGGCGGGGCGGGCGTGCCTGACGCCACTACCTCGTGGGTCCGTGCCAGCAGGCGGTTCGTCGAGCTGGCGCAGAGCGCGATCTGCCACTCGGATCAGGAACGGTTTGCGCTGCTCTATCGGCTGCTGTGGCGGTTGCAGGCTGCGCCGCGGACGATGGAGGACCGCACCGATCGCGACGTGCAGCGGCTCGAGGAGCTCGCGCGCAACGTGCGGCGCGACATGCACAAGATGCGCGCGTTCGTGCGCTTCCGGTCGGTGCAGGCGGCGGACGGAGCCGAGCATTTCGTCGCGTGGTTCGAGCCCGAGCATCACATCCTGCGCGCCAACGGCGGGTTCTTCGTCCGCCGCTTCGCCGCGATGCGCTGGTCGATCCTTACGCCCCGGGGCTCGCTGCACTGGGACGGCGCGGTGCTCGCCGAAGGCCCGCCGGCGCAGCGATCGGATGCGCCCGGCGGCGATCCGGCCGAGGATCTGTGGCGCAAGTACTATGCGTCGATCTTCAACCCCGCGCGTTTGAAGGTCGGGGCGATGCTCAAGGAGATGCCCCGCAAGTACTGGAAAAACATGCCCGAGACCGCGCTCATTCCCGAGCTCGT
The DNA here is from genome assembly GCA_036519255.1 of Croceibacterium sp. Classification (GTDB taxonomy): domain Bacteria; phylum Pseudomonadota; class Alphaproteobacteria; order Sphingomonadales; family Sphingomonadaceae; genus Croceibacterium_A. Next base: position 1,266 of record DATDLP010000394.1, on the reverse strand, counting down.
GGCGGGCGCGCAGGCGCGGGAGAGCGCGATGGTCGAAGCGGGCACGATCGAGTTCGGCGAGCGGCCGGAGAACCTCGCGGCGATCGACGAGGGAATCCATGCCTGCCGTCGCTGCCCGATCGGGCTGCTCGAGAACCGCGCGGTGATGGGGGAGGGGCCGAGGAAGGCCGACCTGATGATCGTCGGCGAGCAGCCCGGCGACCAGGAGGACCTCGCGGGGCGGCCGTTCGTGGGGCCGGCGGGGCGGGTGCTCGACGCGCACCTCGAGCGCGCGGGGATCGACCGGCGGCAGGTCTACCTGACCAACGCAGTCAAGCACTTCAAGTTCGTTCGGCGCGGCAAACGGCGGCTGCACCAGTCGCCGACTGCGAAGGAGATCGACGTGTGCCGCTGGTGGCTGGAGAGCGAGCGTGCCATCGTGAAGCCACGGCTGCTGCTCGCGCTGGGCGCGAGCGCGGCGCGCGGGCTGCTCGGCAAGACGGTGAGCATTGCCAAGGTCCGCGGCCAGCCGCATCCGCTCGAGGACGGCAGCGAGCTGTGGGTCACGGTGCACCCCTCGTACCTGTTGCGCCTCAGGGACGAGGCCAAGGACGAGCAGGAACGGATGTTCCAGGCCGACCTGGCGGCGGTGGCCGAACGGCTGGCGGAGCTGGCGGGCGGCTAGATGCCCGACGCCCCGCTGACACCCGACAAGCGGCGGATTGCGGTCGATCCCGCCACGATTGCGCAACCCGCGTGCGCGCCGTTCGTCGAGCTCGGGCTGGTCAGCTGCTTCTCGTTCCTGCGCGGGGCATCGGACGCGGTCGACCTGATCACGACCGCGTACGCGCTCGGCTACCATGCGCTGGGGATCGCCGATGCGAACTCGATGGCCGGCGTGGTGCGGCTTCACTCCGAAGCAAAAACTATGAAGATAAAGCCTGTTATCGGCTGCAGGATAGAAACAGTCGAAGGTCTGGCGTTGCTTGCCTACCCGACCGACCGCGCGGCTTACGGCCGGCTGTGCCGGCTGATCTCGGCCGGGCGGATGCGCACGCTCGACGGCGAGTGGCAGGACAAGGGCGCGTGCGAAATCGACCTGGCGATGCTCGCGGACCATGCCGAGGGCGTGCAGCTGATCCTGCTGCCGCCGCGCGACCTCGACGCCGAGCTGACGATCGCGGTCGAGAGCAACGTGATTCCCTTTCCTGGGTCACGCGAGGACGCGAAGGCGCGAAGGGAAGGGCTCTCGCAGAGGCGCGGAGGCGCGGAGGAGGATCAAACCCC
>DATDLP010000393.1:0-7334 GCA_036519255.1 Croceibacterium sp. | reverse complement strand
CTGACCGTCCTGCAGGGTGCAGATGCCGGCGCTGTCGTAGCCGCGGTACTCCATCCGCCGGAGGCCGTCGACGAGCCGCTCTGCAACCGCGTCCTTGCCGACGATGCCGATGATACCGCACATGGTCCGATGAATCCTTGGTTAGACGAGGTAGGGGATGCGAATGCCCGGCGTCGCCGCCGGGAAATCCTTGATGTTGCGGGTCACGAGAATGCCGCCGTGCTCCTGCACGGCGGCGAACACCAGCGCTGCGCCGAGCCCGATGCGCGGCTTCTCGTAGCGCAGGTTAACCGCCCGGCGCGCAATTTCCGGCGAAATCTCGCGCACCGAGAAGTTGGCGAGGAAACGCTCGGTCTCCTCGCGCACGGCCGGGGGCGCCTCGCCGAGAATCTCGAGCCAGCTGGTGCGGCAGAGCCACGGACGCTTGACCCGCCGCAGCTCGGCGACGGCCTTCGGATGGCCCGAAAGCGCATCGACGACCACGCCGCTGTCGAAGTAGATGTCACTCACCGCTCGCCGCCTTCGGTATCGCCGCTGCCCAGCGTGGCCCACTGCGGGCGGACCGACACCTCGAACTCGTCCCCGTCGCGGCCACCGCCGTGCGCGGTCCACAGCCCGAACCCGCGCTCGAGCCAATCGGCGTTCGTCGCCCGGAACCCGGCAACCGCCTCGCGCAGCACGGCCGCCCGCGAGCGGCCGCTCTCGGCGGCCACGCCGTCGAGCCAAGCGATGTCGTTTTCAGGCAGGTCGACGAGGATTCGCGGCATATGGATATATTGATATCATATCATGATATCGCAGCAAGCTATTTCCTCGAATCGGACTTCTTGCGCTTCATCGCGTCGTGGAAGCGGTCCGCCCAGCCTGGCTTCACCAGCTGTTCGGCGCGGACCATGCGCAGCTCGCCGTCGGCGACGTCGCGGCTGACCGCGCTGCCCGCGCCGACGATCGCGTCGGCGCCGATCCGCACGGGAGCGATCAGCGCGCTGTTCGAGCCAATGAAGGCGCGCGGCCCGATCTCGGTCTTGTGCTTGAAATAGCCGTCGTAATTGCAGGTGATCGTGCCCGCGCCGATGTTCGCCCCCGCGCCTACGGTTGCGTCGCCGAGATAGGTCAGGTGATTGGCCTTCGCGCCCTCGCCGAGCACCGCGTTCTTGACCTCGACGAAGTTGCCGACCTTGGCCCCGCTTTCGAGCACCGCGCCGGGGCGCAGGCGGGCGAACGGCCCGACCGAAACCCCGCTCGCCAGCCGCGCGCCTTCGAGGTGGCAGAACGCGTGGATCGTCACACCGTCGGCCACTTCCACACCGCGACCGAACACCACGTTGGGCTCGATCGTGACGTCGCGGCCGAGCCCGGTGTCCCAGCTGAAGAACACCGTCTCGGGCGCGATCAGCGTGGCGCCGTCGGCCATCGCCTGCGCACGCCGCACCTGCTGCCAGCGCGCTTCGGCTCCGGCCAGCTCGGCGCGCGAGTTGATCCCGGCGACTTCGTCGGGCTCGGCGGCGATCACCGCGCAAGTCCGCCCTTCGGCGATGGCGATGTTGACGATGTCGGGAAGGTAGTACTCGCCCTGCGCGTTGTCGTTACCGACCTTGTCGAGCAGCGCGAACAGCGCATCGGCGCGCGCCGCCAGCAGGCCCGAATTGCACAGCCGGCAGGCGCGCTCGGCCTCGCTCGCGTCCTTGTGCTCGACCATGCGCGAGATGCGCCCGTCCTCTGCGATCACGCGGCCGTATTGCAGCGCGTCGGCCGGCTCGAAGCCGAGCACCACCACCGCGGGCGCATCCGGCGCGTGGAGCCGCTCGATCATCGCGCGCATGGTTTCGGCGCGCACGAACGGCACGTCGCCGAAGGTCACCAGCACGTCGCCGTCGAAACCCGCCAGCGCCGGCGCGGCTTGCAGCACCGCATGACCGGTCCCGAGCTGCGGCTCCTGCACCACGAACTCGGCCCTCGCGCCGAGCGCTGCCTCGAGCTGATCGCGCCCGTCGCCCACCACCACGACCGTGCGCGCGGGCGAAAGCGCGTCGAGCGCGGCGAGCAGGTGTCCGACCATCGATCGCCCGGCGATCTCGTGCAGCACCTTGTGCCTGGCGCTTTTCATCCGGGTGCCCCTGCCGGCGGCAAGGACGATAGCGGCAAGGGGTCGGGCGGCGTCGCTCATGACGCGGGGCAATGCCACCATTCGATTGCGGTTTCCATATGGCTGCGCCAAGGGCCGCGCGAATGACCTTGTTCCCTTTCCAGATCGTCGGTTTCGACCTCGACGGCACGCTCGTTGATTCGAACCGCGACCTCGCCCCGGCGGTCAACCACGCGCTGCATCGCGCCGGCCGCCCCGAGATTCCGCCCGACGCGACGCGCAAGCTGATCGGCGGCGGCGCGCGGCGCATGCTCGAGCGCGCGCTCGAGCTGACCGGCGGCGCGGTGCCCGAGGCCGAATTCGAGGCGCTGTTCGGCGCGCTGCTCGAGCACTACGAGGCGCACATCGCCGACCACACCGTGCCCTACCCGGGTTGCCTCGAAACGCTCGATGCGCTCGCCGAGCGGGGCTGCAAGCTGGCGGTGCTCACCAACAAGATCGAGGTCTATTCGCGCAAGCTGCTCGGGGCGCTCGGCATGACCGACCGGTTTGCGCTGATCCTCGGCGGCGACACGCTCGGGCCGGGTCGCGCCAAGCCGGCGCCCGACATGATCGACACCGCGATCCTGACGTGCGGCGGCGGGCGCTTCGCGATGATCGGCGATTCGAGCTACGACGTGCGCGCGGCGAAGAACGCCAGGGTGCCGGTGGTCGCGCTAAGTTTCGGCTACAACGACATGCCGGTTGCCGAACTCGGTGCGGATGCCGTGATCGATCACTACGACCAGCTCATCGGAGCGCTCGAAACGCTCTGATCCGCTCGGCCGGGGCTTCGCTTTCGCGCCCGCCCCGACCGCCGCAAATTGCGCCTCCGCGCGCGCTGTCCTAGCCTGCCGCCATGCCTCCGCGACGAGGGGCGAGCAGGAGAGACGCGATGGCGACGCAGCAAGAGCCCGACCCGGCCCGTGGCGTACCGGAAGGCACCGCCTACGGCCGCCCGCCGCAGCAGCCCGACCACGCGCTGACCCAGGTCGGCCCCGGCACGCCAATGGGTGAGCTGATGCGGCGCTACTGGCAGCCGGTGCTCGCAAGCCGCAACGTCACCGCCCGACCGCGCGAAGTGCGCATTCTCGGCGAGGATCTGATCGTGTTCCGCGACGGCGCAGGGCGCCCCGGACTGCTTTACGCGCGTTGCATGCACCGCGGCACGAGCCTCTTGTGGGGCCATGTGGAGGCCGACGGAATCCGCTGCTGCTACCACGGGTGGAAATTCAGCGTCGAAGGCCACTGCCTCGAGCAGCCGTGCGAGCCCAATCCGCACCAGTGCCGCCCCGAGCATCGCCAGCCGTGGTACCCGGTGCGCGAGCGCTACGGCCTCGTGTGGGCCTACATGGGCCCGCCCGAGCGCATGCCCGTCCTGCCCCGGTTCGACTGCATGGAGCCGCTCGAGGACGGCGAGGACTACATGGCGTTCGACAACAGCCTCGGCGCGCATGGCGACATCCACGGGCCCGAAGTGGTGCCCTATTCGTGGCTGCACATGAACGACAACGTGATGGACCCATTTCACGTCCAAGTGCTGCACACGACGTTCAGCGGCACCCAGTTCGTGCGCGAGTTCGAGGTCATGCCGACGGTGCGGTTCGACGAGATCGAGGCGGGGGTAACCTATACCGCGCACCGCGACCTCGCCGACGGGCGCAGCATGGACCGCGTCTCGACCTGGTTCATGCCCAACGTGATGTGCGTGCCCGACGTGGCGATGCGCCCGGGCCGCCCGAACGGGCTCGGCTTCTCGGTGCCGGTCGACGACAGTCACGCACGCATCCTGATGGCAATGCGGGTGCCCAAGACACCCGACGGCAAGCGCCCGATGCGCGGGCTCGAGGCGGAGAATTTCAAGCCGTGGCACCAGCGCACGCTCGAGGAGCGGCAGGACCAGCCGGGCGATTACGAGGCGCAGGCCGGCCAGGGGCCGATCTCGCTGCATTCGGAAGAGCACCTCGTGACGAGCGACAAGGGGATCGGCATGCAACGGCGGATGCTGCGGCGGGCGATGGAGACGGTAGCGGCGGGCGGCGATCCGCCAGGGCTGGCGTTCGGCGAGAGCGCGGCAGTGAAGGTGCCGAGCGGGAATTTCTTCTCCTGAGTGACCTGCCTCGCGGAAACCCGCGCCTGTCCCAAGGGTGACCAGGCGCGGGAGGTTACCCTTCGGTGCTGCTCACCACCGAACTGTCAGCCCCAGCGTCACCGAAGTCGGCGTGGCCCCATCGTGGAACCGTCCCGCCAGCAGGTCGAGATCGACCCGTCCGCCGCCCGTGGTCCATCGCACCCCCGCTTGCGCGCCGGCGTTGCCGTGGTCGCGGCCGAAGCCTTCAGCCATCAGGGTCACGCCGGATCCCACCGCCCATTCGGCCTGCGCACCGCCGAACAGCTCGTGGCCTGCGCCGGCTTCGGTCCAGACCCACCCGGCATTCAGATTGACGCGCAGGCGTTCCCCCGCCGGGACCGTCACCGCGGCGATCAGCGAGGCGGCTTCGAACCGCGAGCGGTCAGTGCCGTAAGCCAGCGCGCCGGCGACGGCGAGCCCCAGTCCGGTGTCCGCGGGCCGCAGGTTGAGCTTCGAGGCCATGCCGAGGAGGGTCTCGTCGGCGCCGGGTGACCAGGCATGCGTGACCATGGCGCCAAGCTCGAGCATCGGCACAGCTTCCGGTGTGCAGCCGAGGCCGGCGTTGGCGAGCCATTGATCGCCGCTCGAACCCATCGCCCAGGTTTCGAGGTGACAGTCGCCGGCGGTCTCGACTTCGGAATCGTCGATCACGTGCGGGCCGCCGGCGGCGAGCGCGGTGTCGGGGGCGAGAAAGGCCGCGGGGAGCGCGAACCAGCGGAGGCGCCGGCGCGCCAGCCGCGTTTGCCCCCGCTGCGCGGATTTCCGCCCATCCATCAGGGATTGCTGACGGCGCTTGCGCGCCGAGTCAATCGAGCCGGCCCGGCGCGGCGGCTCCGCCTTAGCGCCGCTTGAGCAGATCGGCCGAGCGCAGCCGGGTCTGCTCGAGCGTCTCGGCCGGGATCCTGCTGGCGAACTGCAACCCGACGATACGCTCGCGCATCCAGCGCACTTCGGCGAAGGCGTGGTGGTCCATCCACTTGAGCACGCCGACCGTGAACGCGTGCGGCACCGGAAGCGTGATCCTGGCCCCGCCCTCGGACAGCTCCTCGAGCGTGACCGTCAGGTGACGCTCCAGCGTGATCAGCCGCGCCGGCACGCCAAGCCGGAAGCGCGGCGCCTGGCGGCGGCAGATCCAGTGCTCGATGCGAACGGTCTGATCCATGCCGGCAGCATAGCGGGATATGGTTAACGTCGACCTACGTGGTTGTCCGGGGTGCGGACGACGGCTGGCCAGAGTTATTGGGCGAATCTGCAACCTTACTCGTCATCCGCAACGACGATCCGATCGGCAAATTCCTGGAACGATCCAGCGACTCTTCGAGTGCCCGCGCGGTTGCCAAAAGGCGCGGTAATCATCAGGCAGGCGCCGCCGAAGGGCTGTCTCGACCTCGATCAGCTCACGCTCGGAAACCGGCAGGGGCGAATCGAAGCGGGAATCCGCCACATCCACCACCCGGGAAGTTGCCTATCCGCTGACCACCTTCATCAGCCGCCGCTCCATCGGCGCCAGCACGCCCGCGAGCTCGTGCCCGCGCTTGAGCACCTGGCCGTGTTCGCCGAACAGCGCCCACATCCCCTGCCGCTGGCGCAGCGCCGGGCGTTTCTCGACGCGCATCTGCGGCACCTCGGCGGTGCGACGGAATGCAGCGAACACCGCACAGTCGCGGGTGAAGTCGAGCGCGTAGTCGCGCCATTCGCCGGCCGCGACCATGCGGCCGTAGAGATCGAGGATGCGCGCGAGCTCGGCACGATCGAAGCCGACTTGCGCCGCTACGGCATGCGGCGCGTGCGGAGGCGGGAACGGGACGACGGCGCCTTCGAACGGCCCCGCCCGCATCAGCGCTTCGCGCTCCGCTTGCGGGCGACCGGCACGACGGCGACCTCTTCGGTCCGCGTGCCCTCCTTGAGCGCTTCGATCTCGGCGCGCAGCAGCTTGAGCTCGCTTTCCAGCTGCTGGATACGCTCGCTCCCCGTGCCGCTGGCGCTTTCGCACGGCTCCTCGCACGGCGTGCCGTAAGGGATGAACTCGCGCAGCCAGGTCTCGGCCGGGACCAGCGTCGAGCGGGCCTTGAGGCCGATCATCGTCGCGCCGTCGGGCACATCGTCGGTCACGACCGCATTGGCACCAATGCGCGCGCGCTCGCCGATCGTGACCGGGCCGATGATCTGTGCGCCCGAGCCAACAATGACGTTGTCGCGCAGCGTCGGGTGGCGCTTGCCGCCGATGCCGTTGGTCGGGTTGGTGCCGCCGAGCGTGATGCACGAGTACATCGTCACATTGTCGCCGATCTCGGCGGTCTCGCCGATCACCGTGAAGCCGTGGTCGATGAAGAAGTGGCGCCCGATCTTCGCGCCTGGATGGATGTCGATCGCGGTAAGCCAGCGCGCGGTGTGGTTGACCATGCGCGCGAGGAAATAGAGTTCGGCTTCATAGAGCCAGTGCGCGGCACGGTGGAATCCGAGCGCCCACACGCCCGGGTAGAGGAGGATTTCCGCCCGCGAGCGCGGCGACGGGTCGCGCGCCTTGACGGAGTCCAGATAGGCGACCAGCCGATCGAACATTGCCCGCGATTCTCCCTCAAATTCCGACTTATAGCAAGCGGGGCTCTTCAGGACCGTGAACGGCCTCGAGGGCGGCGCGCCATATAGAGTGGGTGGCGGGCACCTTGCGTTCAAGGCTGATGCGGTCGATCGCGGCGACGAGCTTCTCGAGATCGGCGAACGCGCGGCCGGCGCGCGGCCCAAGATAGGTTGCGGCGTCGGCGCCGAGCGGCAGTCCGCGCTGCTCGGCGAGCGCGTGCAGCAGGTCCTCGGCCATTGCGTCGTCGGGCGCACCGATCTCGAGCTGGAGCGCGGCGCCGAGGCGCGAGCGCAAGTCGGGCAGCACGATCTGCCACGGCGGCTCGCCGCCGACGAGCAGCAGCGCGGTCCCCCCCTCCTGGGCGCGGTTCCAGCGGTGAAACAGATCGGTCTCGGGCAGCCGGTGGGCGTCGTCGACCGCCTCGCCGCGACCGCTTTCGGCGAACCAGCGTGCGAGCAGCGACTTGCCCGAGCGCGGCGGGCCGAGCAGCACCGCGG
>DATDLP010000392.1:0-4819 GCA_036519255.1 Croceibacterium sp. | reverse complement strand
ATCTGGGCCTGATCCAGAAGTTCATCGATGCCGGCAAGCTCGACGCGAAGAAATTGATCGACCATGCGGCGCTCAAGGCCGCCGGCCTCGCGCGCGGCGGCAAGGACGGCGTGCGCCTGCTCGGCAAGGGCGAACTCACGGCCAAGGCCGCCAAGAAGGCCTGAGGTTCTGCGGCGTCCCGGTTTCGACCGGGACGCCGAAAGAAATCGGGCAAGGGTTCGACAATCGGCGAGCCGCACCCTACATGACCGGGACTGCCGGAGGGGCCGGCGCTCAAGTCAGGGCAAATAACTTCAGATGGCATCACGCGCCGACAACATCGCGAGCAATCTGAGCCTCGCCAACTTCTCCAAGGCCACCGAGCTCAAGCAGCGCATCTGGTTCACGATCGGCGCGCTGATCGTGTTCCGCTTCCTCAGCTTCGTGCCGCTGCCAGGGGTCAACCCGCTGATCCTGCAGACGCTGTACGACCAGACGCGCGGCGGCATCCTCGACCTGTTCAACACCTTCTCGGGCGGCGGCCTCGAGCGCATGAGCCTGATCGCGCTCGGCGTGATGCCCTACATCACCGCCTCGATCGTGGTCCAGCTGGCCGCCTCGCTCCACCCCTCGCTGCTCGCGCTCAAGAAGGAAGGCGAGGCCGGGCGCAAGAAGCTCAACCAGTACACGCGCTACGGCGCGGTGTTCCTGTGCGCGATCCAGGGCTGGGTCCTCGCCTCGGGGCTCGAGGCCTACGGCGCGCAGAGCGGCCTGCAGGCGGTGGTCGACCCCGGCCTGACGTTCAAGATCGGCGCGGTGATCAACCTCATCGGCGGGACCATGTTCCTGCTGTGGCTCGGCGAGCAGATCACCAGCCGCGGCATCGGCAACGGCGTCTCGCTGATCATCATGGCGGGCATCGTCGCGCAGTTCCCGACCTTCATCGCCAACCTGTTCGAAGGCGGCCGCACCGGCTCGATCAGCACGATCGTGATCGTCGGACTCGTCGTGATGATCGTCGCGCTGATCCTCGGCATCTGCTTCATGGAGCGCGCGCAGCGCCGCCTGCTGGTGCAGTACCCCAAGCGCGCCAGCGCGCGCGGCATGATGCAGGCCGACCGCAGCCACCTGCCCTTGAAGCTCAACACCGCGGGCGTGATCCCGCCGATCTTCGCCAGCTCGCTGCTGCTGCCGCTGACGATCACCCAGTTCGCCGGCAACTCGGTGGCGACCGACAGCACGACCTACGGCGTGCTGCAGTCGCTCAACCAGTACCTCGCGCACGGCCAGCCGCTCTATCTCGCGCTCTATGCCATCGGCATCGTGTTCTTCTGCTTCTTCTACACCGCGGTGGTGTTCAATCCCGAGGAGACCTCGGAGAACCTGAAGAAGAACGGCGGGTTCATCCCCGGCATCCGCCCGGGCAAGCGCACCGCCGAGTACCTCGACTACGTGCTGACCCGCATCACGGTGATCGGCGCGATCTACCTGACGGTGGTCTGCGTGCTGCCCGAGTACATGATCGCGCAGACCGGCATTCCGCTGTTCCTCGGCGGCACCAGCCTGCTGATCGTGGTCAACGTGACGGTGGATACGATCAGCCAGATCCAGTCGCACCTGCTGGCGCACCAGTACGGCGACCTGATCAAGAAGGCGAAACTGAAGGGCCGGCTGCGCTAGCGCGCGGGACAGGGGGACGCGATGAACTTGATCCTGCTTGGTCCGCCGGGGGCGGGCAAGGGCACGCAGGCGCAGCGGCTGGTCGAAGGCCGCGGCATGGTCCAGCTCTCGACCGGCGACATGCTGCGCGAGACGCGCAAGGCCGATACGCCGCTCGGGCGCCAGGTGGCCGAGGTCATGGACTCGGGCGCGCTGGTGTCGGACGAGATCGTCTCGGCGATGATCGACGAGAAGCTCGCCGGCCTCGCGCCGGCAACCGGGGTGATCTTCGACGGCTATCCGCGGACCGAGGCGCAGGCGCGCTCGCTCGACGCGATCCTCGCCGGGCGCGGGCGCCGGCTCGACCGGGTGATCGAGCTCGAGGTGAACGAGGACGCGCTGGTCGAGCGGATCACCGGGCGCTACACCTGCGCCAGCTGCGGCAAGGGCTACCACGACGCGTTCGAGCGGCCGGCGCAGGCCGGCACCTGCGACCGCTGCGGCGGGCACGAGTTCAAGCGGCGCGCCGACGACAACGAGCAGACCGTGCGCACCCGCATGGCCGAATACCGCGCCAAGACCGCGCCGATCCTGCCGCTGTACGAGGCGCGCGGGATCGTGGCGCGGGTCGACGGCATGGCGCCGATCGACGAGGTCAGCGCGGCGATCGAGGGGTTGGTCGAAGCGGTGTGAGCCTCGCTTGGGTTTCGGGGACCGGGTGAGGGAGGCTGGCGACGCTTGGATTTGCGAGCAGGTCGCTGAATGAGATCAAAGAAATGCTGAGCTCGATGGGGCTGCGGCTGAGGATGGATAGCTCCGGGTGGCCGCCGGAGAACATCGAGGAGATGGCGAAGAAGCTGGAACAAGCGCAGCGGGGCTGATTGCTTCCTTCAAGGAACACCGGGAGGGCCGCCGAAAGGCGGCCCTTTCTTTTTCCCTCCCTCCCTCCCTCCCTCCCTCCCTCCCTCCCTCCCTCCCTCGCTCGCTCGCTTTCCCTGCGTCGCTGTTAAGTTGACGTTGATACGGGTTGACTATAGTCAACTGCGATTTGGGGGTGGCGATGGCGCAACGCGAGCACTGGCATGTCGCAGCCGCAGCGGCTGAAGCGGGGATTTCTAAACCGACCCTGCTGCGCTGGATCAAACAGGGCAAAATCGCCGAGGCAGCTAAGCGGGACCGGAATGGATGGCGTCTCTTCGACGGGCGCGAAGTCGAGCAAATCAAAGCCTTGGCCTCGGCAACCGCGCCCTCCGGAGGCAGGAAATGAGCGCGCGTTCGACGAGCGCTTCAAAGCGGCGTGAGCCGGCGTTTCTGGCTGTCGATTTCTTCTGCGGCGCTGGCGGGACCACGCGAGGCCTGATCGATGCGGGCGGTTACGTGCTGGCGGGTGTCGACAAGGACACGCGATGTCGGGAAACCTACGTTGAGAACAACTCGAACGAGAAGCTCGATTTCGCTGCGCCCCGGTTCCTGCATCGCGACATTTTTCCGTGTGGAGATGACTATCCGGCGGGGGAGCAAACTGAACTCGTGGCGGATCTCCACAAACTTATCAGTCGATATAAGGAAGAAGTGCCCTGCGCGCCGCTGCTATTCGCGATCTGCGCGCCATGCCAGCCTTTCACGAAACTGTCTCGAAAGGAGTTGAGCCCCGCGAGAAAGGCCGGCCGTGAGAAGGACAGCAGCCTTCTTGGCGAGGCGACGAAGTTCGTCGAATATTTCCAACCCGAGATGGTTTTGTCGGAGAACGTCCAAGGTATCAAAGATCCTAAATACGGTGGCGTATGGCAGGATTTTCGTGAGTCCTTGGAGGAGCTTGGTTACGTGACCGGCACCAAGGTCGTGTGCACTTCGGACTTCGGTGTTCCGCAATATCGCAGGCGCTCGATCCTGATAGCGGTTCGGGAGAGCCTCGTGCGTCCTGAGCTTATCTCCTCCTCAGGCGGGCGGAACGAGTTAAGCGTTCCCGATGCTGATCCGGAGAACACCATAAAGACAGTCCGGTCCGCCATCGGGCACCTCCCGGCGATCGGCGCTGGCGCAGTGCATCCGACAATCCCAAACCACAAGACGCGTACGCTCAGTGAGCTGAATTTAAAGCGCCTTGCCGCTGCACGGCCGGGTGTATCGAACATCTATCTAGAGGACACACCGCACGGGGATCTTTCGCTCCCTTGCCATCGTAAGGTCAACGCGAAGCTTCAGACGAGGTGCTTTACGGACGTCTACACTCGGATGGATCCCGATCGTCCGTCGCCGACAATCACCACGAAGTGCCACAGCATTTCGAACGGTCGCTTCGGGCACTTCGACGTCGAGCAGTTACGCGGGATATCCTTGCGCGAAGCGGCTATGCTGCAGTCCTTTCCTTCGAACTATGTCTTTTATCCCATCGACAAGATCGAACCTATCGCGAGGATGATCGGCAATGCGGTGCCTCCTCGGCTCGCCGAGTATTTCTCCCGCTATCTTCATTCGTCGATCAGGTCGGCGGATGTTTGAAGCGGGGCGCAAACACCACCGACTGGAGGGGGCAGGGTGATCGCAGCGGTCGTTAAGAGGTGCCGCTGGTGCCGTGTGCCGGTCCCATTCGCGATCCGGTTTCTCCATGTCTGACCGTTCCGTCTCGGACGACACGCCAGCCCAGCCCGAATTGGAGATCGTGGCGTTCAAAACGCGAGCGCGCACCATCGATCATCTCGGCCGCGGTCAGATCGCTGACGCGCCGACCGCCATCAGCGAACTTTGGAAGAACGCGTGGGATGCTTATGCCACGCAGGTGTCGTTAAACATCTTTGACGGCGATCCGATCATTGCGGCGGTGTTCGACGACGGGGCCGGAATGTCGGCCGCGGATTTCACCGATCGTTGGCTCGTCGTCGGCACCGAGTCGAAAGTAGACGGACCGCCACCGCCTCCGCCGAAGTTCTTCCAGGGACCGCCGCGTCAGCGTCAGGGTGAAAAAGGCATCGGACGCCTGTCTGCAGCTTTTCTGGCGCCAGCCACGCTCGTTCTGTCTCAGCAAGAAGGCGGCGTGATGTCGGCGGTGTTGGTGGACTGGCGCCTGTTCGAGAACCCCTATCTTTCGCTCGACGATATCACGCTTCCAGTGCGAACCTTCGCGAACCCTGCGTCTGTCTTGTTGAGCTTTCCCTCGATGACTGAGGTAATACTAGGCAAT
>DATDLP010000391.1:0-2174 GCA_036519255.1 Croceibacterium sp. | reverse complement strand
CGAACTGTGCGAATTCGGGCGTCTGGCCGTGCTCGCGCGCCTCGTCCTGGAACGTCTGCCAGCCGAAGTGCCAGTGCAGCAGCAGCGAGACGAGGAAGAACGCGAGCGTGAGCCAGGCATAGCTGTACTTGCCCAGCACGCCGAGCCGGGCCGCCAGGCGTTCGGGTTTTTCGGGTGTGTCGACCATGTCGGGCCTCCTTCGGTCAGTACTTCGCCAGAACGAGATGGCCGCCCGATCGTGCCGCGGTCGATTCTCGTGAATACTTGACCGCCGCGGGCGAGGAACCAGTGCAACTTCGGCGCATTTCAAACGTCGATGAGGGTTCTGCCAATTCGCGCTGCTTTGCCTGCGCTCGGCGCCATGGCCGCGGCGTCGCTGCTCGCCGGGTGCGGCGGCGGTGGCAATGGCGGCGGGAGTAGCGGAGGCGGCGGAGGCGGGGCGAACGCGCCGCCTGCGTTTACCTCACCGGCCGCCGTCAGCGTGGCCGAGAATGCGGCCGGAACGATTCTGACCGTTACCGCCGCCGATCCCGACGGCGGCGCGCTTGGCTTCTCGATCTCGGGCGGCGCCGATGCCGCGTTGCTGCAGATCACGCCCGCAGGCGCGCTCTCGTTCCGGGCGCCGCCCGACTTCGAGGCGCCCGGCGATGCCGGGGGCGACAACGTTTACGACGTCACTCTCGCGGTCAGCGACGGCCAGGCCAGCGCCGCGCAGGCGCTTCGCGTTACCGTGACCAACAACGCCTCGGGCAGTTTCGCGGTGCGGCGCGTCGGTAGCGGGTTCACGCAGCCGGTGTTCCTCACCGCGATGCCCGACAACAGCGGCCGCGTCCTGGTGGTCGAACGGGCGGGGCGGATACGCATCCTCAACCCCGCCAGCGGCGCGGTCGCGGCGACACCCTTTCTCGACATCCGCGGGCAAGTCTCGACCGACAGCGAGCGCGGGCTTCTGGCCGTGGCGCTGGCGCCCGACTACATGACGAGCGGCCGCGCCTACGTGTTCCTGACCGCGCCCGACGGCCGCATCGAGCTCCGGCGCTACACCTCGCCCGCGGCCAATCGCGACGCGCTCGACGCCACCACCGGCGACCTGCTGCTCGGCATTCCCCATCCGCGCGGCAACCACAACGGCGGCTGGCTGGGCTTCGGCCGCGACGGCCTGCTGTACATGGCGACCGGCGACGGCGGCGGCGGCAACGATCCCGACGGCAACGGGCAGAATCGCGGCACGCTGCTGGGGAAGATGCTGCGCCTCGACCTGGCGCGCGATGATTTTCCCAGCGATCCCGAGCGCGATTACGGCATCCCCGCGGCCAACCCCTTCGCCGCGGGCGGCGGGGCCGGCGAGGTCTGGCTGTTCGGGTTGCGCAACCCGTTCCGCAACAGCTTCGACCGCGCGACCGGCGAGCTGTGGATCGGCGACGTCGGCCAGGGGGCGGTCGAGGAGATCGACCGGGTGCAGATCACGCAGAGCGGGCTCAACCTCGGCTGGCCGCTGTTCGAAGGCACGCGGCCGTTGCTCGGCACCGATCCGGCCGGCCTGACGATGCCGGTGACCGAGTACGGGCACGGCTCGGGGGCGCTGCAGGGCAACTCGGTGACCGGCGGGCTGGTCTATCGCGGGCCGATCGAGCCGCTGCAGGGGCTCTACATCTTCGCCGACTTCGTCAGCGGCAACCTGTGGTCGGTACCGGCCGCCAGCCTCGTCCCAGGCGCGACCCAGCCGAGCAGCAGCTTCACCCGCCGCAACGCCGCGTTCGCGCCCGATGCCGGCACGCTCAGCAGCGTGACCAGCTTCGGCGAGGACCAGGCCGGCAACCTGTTCATCGTCTCGATCGGGGGCGACGTGTTCATGCTTCAGTCGTCCAGTTGAGCTCTCACGCAAGGATTCCGCCCATGACCCGTCAATCCCCACAGTACCGGCGCGCACGGCGCCGCGGGGTCCGAAGGTGAGCAGCGAGTGGGTCCGTGGCCGTGCCACGCCGCTTTCGCCCGAGGAGGTCGAGCGCCTGAGGCAGGAGGCGGTCAGCGAGTTCGCCGGACGCCTCGCGCACACGCTCGGCAACCTGCTGCAGGTGGTCAACGGCAATCTCGAGCTGCTTGCGCAGCGAACTGCCGACGAGACCGCGCTACGCTACCTTGAGAACGCCCGCGAGCCCGGCGATGTAGCCGGT
>DATDLP010000390.1:0-9718 GCA_036519255.1 Croceibacterium sp. | reverse complement strand
CTCAGGGACAACGGCGGGATCATCATGGTGGTCGCGCTGCCGTCGTACGTGAGCGAGACCGTGCGCCACTGGAACGCCGCGCGCGCGGGCGAGGAGGCGCGGCTCAAGGCGCTGTGGCAGGGCAATCCGGACGGGGTGAAGGCCGGGCTCGCGGAATGGGAGCGGCAGCACGAGCGGCCGGTCGCCTCCTTCCTCGATCTCGCCGAGCAGATCGATCACATCCGCGATGTCGCGGGGATCGATCACATCGGGCTCGGCGGGGATTACGACGGGATGGATTCTGGGCCGGCCGGGATGGAGGACGTCGCGGGATACCCGGTGCTGTTCCGTGAGCTCGCGCGGCGCGGGTATTCGCAGGCGGATCTGGAGAAGATCGCCAGCCGGAACATGATGCGGGTGTTGCGAGAGGCGGAGGCTTACTCGGCACAGCATGCCGGCGATGCGCCGATCGAGACCAAGGTGGAGTAGCTCTCGCACCCAACCCCATCCGTTCGTCCCGAGCGAAGTCGAGGGACCTCTTCGAGCGCAGCCGAGAAGGGGCGGGGCACAAGGGCCTCGGCTTCGCTCGGCCCCATCCCTCGACTTCGCTCGGGACGAACGGAATTGAGAATTGGAAATTGGAAATTGGATTTGGGAGTTGGGAATCGGGGATTGGGGATTGGGAGTTGGAGTTGGGGATTGAATGGCGGAGCCGGCGTCAGAGCCGCTCGAGCGTCGCCTGGTCGCGTTCGCCGCCATAAAACGCCTCGATCGCCTCGCTGAACGGCGAGGGATCGTCGGCGCAAGCCTCGAACAGCGTCATCGCGCTCCTGAACTTGACCGCATCGACAGGGCCGAGAATCCGCTCGGCACCGCGTCGGCCAGCCCAGCCGAGCATCGCCGCAGTGCACTCGCGCAAGCGCGCGCCGAGCAGCGGATGCCGGCTGTACGCATCGGCCTCCTCGCGCCCGCGGATCGCGTAGAACTGCGCGGGAGCGCTGTGGCCAAGGCCGCCGATCTGCGGGAACACGAACCACATCCAGTGGCTGCGCTTGTCGCCCGCCTGCAGCTCGGCGAGCGCTTGGGCATAGACCGGTTCCTGCGCGTCGACGAAGCGCTGGAGAGGATCGAATTCGCTCAGTTTGCCGCGGGCTCCGCAGGAGCCGGCTCGTCGGCCGCATCGTTCTCGACCGTCGGCGGCGCGCCCGGCTCCGCAGTGTCGCCCGGCGCGGGCGCATCGAGATCGTCGGCGTCAGAGGCGAGCACGCCGCCGCGCGAGCCGTATTCCTGCGACACGCGCTCGCGGCCTTCGGCGGTGCCTTCGCCCTCGACGGCACCTTGCGTTGCGGCGCCGGTGATCCAGATCACCGAAAGCAGCGCGATCGCTGCAAACAGGCCGATCGCGAGTATCCATCGGACGATGTTCGGACTCGTGGCGCCGCGCGCCTCGTCGGTCTCGAAATGAACCTCGTCCCCTTGACGTTCCATGGCCGTCACTCCCGCAGTTGCCACCCTGTGGCAGAATCTACGGTTGGTGGCGGCGAATGTTCCGGTCTCAGGCAGCGAAGATAGGCCGGCGGCCCAGCCTCAGGCAACGAAGCGATCGGCCAGAAAGGAACCCCGTTCAGTCGCGCAGAAGCTCGTTGATGCCGGTCTTCGAGCGGGTCTGCGCGTCGACGGTCTTGACGATCACCGCGCAGTACAGCGACGGGCCGGGGCTGCCGTCGGGCAACGGCTTGCCAGGGAGCGCGCCCGACACGACCACCGAATAGGGCGGCACCACGCCGTGATGGATCTCGCCGGTCGCGCGGTCGACGATCTTGGTCGAGGCGCCGAGATACACGCCCATCGAAAGCACCGCGCCTTCGCCCACGCGCACGCCTTCGGCCACCTCGGCGCGTGCGCCGATGAACGCGCCGTCGCCGATGATCACCGGGCCAGCCTGCAGCGGCTCGAGCACCCCGCCGATTCCGGCCCCGCCCGAGATGTGCACGTTCTTGCCGATCTGCGCGCACGAGCCGACGGTGGCCCAAGCATCGACCATCGAGCCCTCGTCGACGTAGGCACCGATGTTGACGAAGCTCGGCATCAGCACCACGCCCTTGGCGATGTAGCTGCCGCGCCGCGCGACCGCGCCGGGCACCACGCGGAAGCCCGCGTCGCGGAAGCGGTTCTCGCCCCAGCCGGCGAACTTGCTCGGCACCTTGTCGAACGCGGGCGCGCCCGCCGCGCCGTGCTCCATCACCACGTTGTCGTTGAGCCGGAACGACAGCAGCACAGCCTGCTTGAGCCACTGGTTGACGCGCCAGCCGCCGTTGCCGTCGGGCTCGGCGACGCGCGCCTTGCCGCTGTCGAGCAGCTCGAGCGCGGCCTCGACCGGCTCGCGCACGTCCTTGCTCGCGGGAGTGACCGAGGTGCGGTGGTCCCAGGCGGCGGAAATCGCGGCTTCGAGGTCGGCGGACATGCTGGCTCCCTGTGTGGTTCGGTGGGTGCGCCGCTAGACCGCGCGGAGGCGCGGGGCAAGGTGCACGGGAATTCGGCTGCGATTGCGCCAAGCCTGCGCTCCAGGCCAAGCTGATGTTGTAAACCCAGATCCGTTCGTCCCGAGCGAAGTCGAGGGGCCCTTCGAGCGGAGCCGAGAAGGGATTGGCGCAGGGCCTCGGCTTCGCTCGACCCAAATCCCTCGCTGGCGGCCAAAGGCCGGCAGTTCATCCTGAGCCTGCCGAAGGGCTCGGGACGAACGGAGCCGGGTAGTTTGGACGGAATTTGAATAGCTTGGGGTAGGCCCGCCCCCTACCGCGTCAGCTCGCGCACGAAGTCGATCAGCCCGGTCTGCCGCAGCCGGCGCATGCGCTCGGCCTCGAGGATCATCTTAACCTTGGCGAAGCAGGCCTCGATGTCGTCGTTGATCACCACGTAGTCGTAGGCGTCCCAGTGGCTGATCTCCGACCGGGCGCGGTCCATCCGGCCACGGATGACTTCGTCGCTGTCGGTCGCGCGCGAGCGCAGGCGTTGCTCGAGCGCGGCGATGCTCGGGGGGAGCAGGAATACGCGCACCACGTCGCCCTGCGCGCGCTGGTAGAGCTGCTGCGTGCCCTGCCAGTCGATGTCGAACAGGAAGTCCTCGCCGCGCTTGAGCTGGTCGCGGATGTGCGCCTTGGGCGTGCCGTAGCAGTGCCCGAACACCTCGGCCCATTCGTAGAACGCCTCTTCGGCGACCATGTGGTCGAAGCCCGCGCGGTCGGTGAAGAAGTAGTCCTTCCCGTCGACCTCGCCGGGCCGCATCGGGCGGGTGGTGACCGAAACCGACAGCTGCAGTCCGTCGCCCTCTTCCTCGAGCAACCGCTTGGCGATCGTGGTCTTGCCCGCACCCGAGGGCGAGGAAAGGATGAACATCAGCCCGCGGCGGGCCAGCGTGTCTTGATCGGCCATGTGCGCTCCTGCCGCAGGGCACCGCCCGAAATCAAGCCTGTCCTGAGCTTGTCGAAGGACCTGTCCTGAGTTTGTCGCTGGGCCTGTCCTGCGCTTATCGCGGAGAGCTGCTCTCGTCCTCGACCTTGGCGGCCTGTGCCGCGAGCTGCTTGTCGCCCTTCCGCCGCGCGTCACGCGGGCGCAGGCTGCGGTCGATCAGCGTCTTGGCGAGCAGCCCGCCGGTGACCAGCAGCAGGCCCGGCACCGAGCGGGTTGCCACGCGCGCCGCGCTGGTCGCGGCCATCGACTGGACCAGCGAACGCCCTTTGACAATGTCGGCCGCCTTTTGCGGATCGTAGCGCGCGCCGAGGATCACCCGCTGGATCGCCCGGCCGGCGATCATCGATGCGCCGCGCATGGCGATGTCCATTATCAAGAGGTTGGTGGCGGGGTTGCTGCTCGGCCCGGGAATCTTCTCGGCCGCGCTCCTGGCGGTCTCGGAAGCCTTGCGGACGGTCGACTTGGCTCTGGACTTGAGACTCATTCGGCCGCTCCCTGGCCGCAGGCGGCCCTATTTCTTGCGGCCGAAATCGACCGAGACGACGTTCGAGCCGTCGTCGGCAGCAACGCCCGCCTTGTCCGCGCGTTCCGCGCTTTCGGGCGTGTCGTTCTCGGCCGCCTCATGCGTGGCGGGCTCGACGTCGGTCACCGCGGCCTGGAACTGCAGCCCGAAATCGACCGCCGGATCGACGAACGCGGTGATCGCCGCGAACGGGATCGCCAGCTTGGCCGGGATCTGGTTGAAGCTGAGCCCGACCTGGAAGCCGCGATCGTCGACCGCGAGATCCCAGAACTTGTTCTGCAGCACGATCGTCATCTCGTCGGGGAAGCGCTCGCGCAAGTGCTTGGGGATGTTGACCCCCGGGGCACCGGTCTTGAAGGTGATGTAGAAATGATGCTCGCCCGGCAGCCCGGCGCCCGAGCGCTCGACCGCGCCGAGCACGCGCCCGACGACAGCGCGGAGCGCTTCCTGCACGATCTCGTCGTAGGGGATGAGGCTATCGGGGGTGTCGTCGCTCATTTCCCCTAAAGGGTGGCGATGGCGCGCTTTCCGGTCAAGGGTATAAAGCCCTCTCCCCTTCAGGGCAGAACGGAACGCCGGGTCCCCTCAACTTCGGCCAGGCAGCAAGCTGCCAAGCCTTCGTATCTTCCCCCGAAGGGGAGAGAGCTTGCGGCCTGTGGTTCCTCGCGTATAGCGCGTCGCCATGCGCACCGGCCGGATCGCCCGCAAGACCGCAGAGACCGACATCCTCGTCGAGGTGAATCTCGACGGGACCGGCACTTACGACGTTTCGACCGGGGTCGGCTTCCTCGACCACATGGTCGAGCAGTTCAGCCGTCACTCGCTGATCGACGTCACGCTCAAGGTTTCGGGCGACCTGCACGTCGACCAGCACCACACCACCGAGGACAGCGCGATCGCGCTCGGCCAGGCGCTGGCGCAGGCGCTCGGCGACAAGGGCGGGATCGGCCGCTACGGCACCGCCTACTCGCCGATGGACGAGACGCTGGTGCGCGTGGCGCTCGACATCTCGGGCCGGCCGTACCTCGTGTGGAAGCTGCGCTTCACCCAGCCGAAGCTTGGCGAGTGGGACACCGAGCTGATCGAGCACTGGTTCCACTCGGTGGCGCAGGCGGCGGGGATCACGCTGCACGTCCAGCTGCTCTACGGGCAGAACAACCACCACGTGTGCGAGGCCGCGTACAAGGGTTTCGCGCGGGCGATGCGGCAGGCGGTCGAGCTCGATCCGCGCAAGGGCGGGGCAGTGCCTTCGACCAAAGGCCAGCTCGGGGGCTGAGGCGATGGCCGAAGCGATTGCGCTGATCGACTACGGCGCGGGTAACCTCCACTCGGTCCACAATGCGCTGCTCGCGGCCGGGGCCGAGCGGGTCGCGATCACCGCCGACCCCGACCTCGTTCGCGGCGCGCGACGCGTGGTGCTGCCCGGTGTGGGCTCGTTCAAGGCCTGCGCCGATGGACTGACCGGGATTCCCGGCATGGTCGAGGCGCTCGAGGAGCGCGTGCTCGGGGGCGGGGTGCCGTTCCTCGGGGTGTGCGTCGGGATGCAGCTGCTCGCGAGCGAAGGGCTGGAGCACGGCTCGACCCCCGGCCTCGGCTGGATTCCGGGCGAGGTGCGGCTGATCGAGCGCACCGATCCCGCGATCAAGGTGCCGCACATGGGCTGGAACGACGTCTCGCCTGCGCCGCACGCGCGCGCCACGAATCAATCGGGCGCGGGGCTGATCGAGCCGGGCGAGGCCTACTTCCTGCACTCGTACCACTACCGCCCCCAGAGCGGGCGCGACGTGGCCGCGATGACCGACCACGGCGGCGGGCTCGTCGCGGCAGTCGCGCGCGACAACATCGTCGGGGTGCAGTTCCACCCCGAGAAGAGCCAGGGCTACGGACTGGCGCTGCTCGAGCGGTTTCTCGAGTGGAATCCGTAAGCCGTTCCACGGATACGATCAACGCAGGTTAGCACGGCGGAACCGCCTCACCGGCCGTTCGTCTCCCGGGGAAAGGAGACCCGCCATGGCCGACGCCGACCCCAACCTGCGCGACGCACACACCGAGATGCCCTCGCTCGCAGGGCGCAAGGCGGTGATCACCGGCGGCACCACCGGGATCGGCCGCGCGATCGCGGTGCTGCTCGCGTCCGAAGGCGTCGAGATATTCACCTGCGGACGCGACGAGCGGCACCTCGCCGACGCACTCGAGCGGATCAACGAGGTCGGCAACGGCGACGGCATCAGCGTCGATCTGGCCGGGAAGGAAGGCCTGAACTTCTTCGTCGCGGCAGCCGAGGAACGGCTCGGCGATTACGACATCGCGATCGTCAACGCGGCGGTTCCGGTAGAGGGGGTGACCAACACCGACGAAGAAGACGCGTGGTACGCGGTCGCCGTCGACTACACCGCCTACGTGATGAGCGCGTACAAGGCCGCGCGGCACCTCAAGGACCGCGGCGACCTGATCCTGATCGGCTCGATGAGCGCACACAGCCTCGGCGGCGGCTCGTCGATCTACGCGGGGATGAAAAAGGGCATCCAGGGCTTCGCCGAGGCACTGCACAAGGAGTTGGGCAAGAAGGGCATCAAGGTCGGGCTGATCGAGCCGGGGCTGACCGGAGCCGACTTCCAGTACCCGGACATCCCGGCCGAAAAGCAGCGCGAGATGATCAACGACGAGAAGATGCTCCGCGCCGAGGATATCGCGGTGGCCGCACACTTCATGCTGACGCAGCCGCGCCGCGCGGTGGTACACCAGCTCGCGGTGACGCAGCGGGTTCCCGACGAGTGAGCTTTCCCGAGGACCGTCTGGTCCTGACGCCCGACGACATCGATCTCTCCCGTTCGCCGCTCGCCGGGGCGTTCGATTGCGAGACTTACGTGCTCGGCGCGTTCAATCCGGGCATGACGCGGCTGCCCAACGGCAACCTGCTCATGATGGTGCGCGTGGCCGAGGCCTTGCGCGAGCCCGTGTTCGACGGGCGGGTGCATGCGATCCGGTGGGATTCGCAGGCCGGCTACGTGCTCGATGGCTGGCCGCTCGAGCACGCGAACACCGCCGACCCGCGCAAGTTCGAGCTGCACGGCTACGGCTGGAAGGTCATGGCGCTGACCTCGCTCGCCTGGCTGCTGCCGGTCGAACTGAGCGCCGACGGGCTCGAGGTGGTCGCGATCCATTACGACCGCGCGATCGCGCCGCAAGGCACCTGGCAGTGCTACGGCATCGAGGACGCGCGGATCAGCCGGGTCGAGGGGCGCTGGCTGATGACCACCTGCTCGGTCAGCCCCGAGCGGCACTCGACCACGCTCTACAGCTCGGACGACGCGCTCGGCTGGCGGTTCGAGGGCATCGTGCTCGATCACCAGAACAAGGACATGCTGATCTACGAGGGGCTGGTCGGCGGCAAGTACTGGGCGCAGACGCGGCCGCTCGGGCAGCTGTTCTTCGCCTATCCGCCGGGCAGCCCGTGGCATTCGGGCCCGTCGATCAACCACGCCACCAGCCCCGACGCGCTGCACTGGAAACCGCACATCGAGCCGGCGATCCGGCCGCACTCCGGCACCGCGGCGACCGCGCGGATCGGCGGGGGCACGCCGCCGATCCTGACCGAGGTTGCGGGGATGCGCGGCTGGCTCACGCTGTGGCACGGGGTCGAGCCGTACCAGATCGTCGGCAAGTACCGGACCTACTGGTCGCTGCTCGATCCGGACGAGCCGTGGAAGGTGCTCGCGACCAGCCACGAGCCGCTGCTCGAGGCCAATGCCGAGCTGACCGAGCCGATCCGCGAGCAGATGTACCTCGACAACGTGGTGTTCTCGACCGGAATCGCCGACGCGGGCGATCACTTCGTGGTCGCGAGCGGCGAAGCGGACCTGGCGTGCCGGATCACGCACGTGCCGAAGGATGCGTTCGTGCCGGCGGACCAGCCGGGCGCGCAATAAGCCCTCCTCTTGCGGGGGAGGATTACTCGCATTACCGCGCCCCCGCGATGATCGTATTCCCCGCCATCGACCTCAAGGCCGGCCAGGTCGTGCGCCTCGCCGAAGGCGACATGAACCGCGCCACCGTTTACGGCGACGACCCCGCGGCGCAGGCGCTGCTGTTCGCCGAGCAAGGTGCCGGGCACCTGCACGTGGTCGACCTCGACGGCTCGTTCGCCGGACGGGCGGAGAACCGCGAGGCGGTCGAGGCGATCGTCGCCGCCTTTCCGGGCTACGTGCAGCTCGGCGGCGGCATCCGCACCCCGGCGGCGGTCGAGGGGTGGTTCAAGCTCGGCGTGGCGCGAGTGGTCATGGGCACCGCTGCGCTCAAGGATCCGCAGTTCGTCAAGGACATGGCGCGCGAGTGGGAAGGCGGCATCGTCGTCGCGGTCGACGCGCGCGACGGCATGGTAGCGACCGAGGGCTGGGCCGAAGTGTCCGACGTGCCGGTCGAGGACATGGCGCGGCGGTTCGAGGATGCCGGCGTTGCCAGCCTGTTGTTCACCGACATCGGCCGCGACGGCATGCTCAAGGGCTGCAACGTCGAGGCGACCGTCGACCTCGCGCGGCGCACGGCGCTGCCGGTGATCGCGAGCGGCGGCGTGAAGGGGCTCGACGATATCCGCATGCTCGCGATCCACGCCGACGAGGGGATCGAGGGCGTGATCACCGGGCGCGCGCTGTACGACGGGCGGCTCGACCTGGCAGCTGCGATCCAGATGGCGAGCCGCACGTGACCGTCCGCGTCCGTGTGATCCCCTGCCTCGACGTGCGCGAAGGCCGCGTGGTCAAGGGCGTCAACTTCGTCGACCTCAAGGATGCCGGCGATCCGGTCGAGCAGGCGCGCGCCTACGATGCGGCCGGCGCCGACGAGCTGTGCTTCCTCGACATCTCGGCGAGCCACGAAGGGCGCGGCACGCTGCTCGACGTGGTCCGCCGCACCGCGGAGGTCTGCTTCATGCCGCTAACCGTCGGTGGCGGGGTGCGCACGGCGGAGGATGCGCGCGCGCTGCTGCTGGCGGGGGCGGACAAGGTCGCGGTCAACTCGGCAGCAGTGTCGCGGCCCGAGGTGGTGTCCGAGATCGCCGAGCGGTTCGGCAGCCAGTGCGTGGTCGCATCGGTCGATGCCCGCCGCTCGGGCGAGGGTTGGGAGATTTTCACCCACGGCGGCCGCCGCGCGACCGGGATCGACGCCGTCGCGCACGCGGTCAGGCTGGCCGGGCTCGGCGCGGGCGAGCTGCTGGTGACCTCGATGGACGGCGACGGAACGCAGCGCGGCTACGACCTCAAGCTGACTCGAGCTATCGCCGACGCGGTGTCGATCCCGGTGGTCGCCAGCGGCGGCGTCGGCACGCTGCAGCACCTCGTCGAGGGCGTGACCGAAGGCCATGCGAGCGCGGTGCTTGCGGCCTCGATCTTCCATTTCGGCACCCACACGATCGCCGAGGCGCACGCCGCGCTCAGGGCCGCGGGTTTACCTGCGCGGGGCTGACGGTCCCAAGCCGGGACGTTAACGCTTTAACCGTTGTCTCCACCGTGCAGGGGTCCATGGCTTGGGCATGCCCCCGCGAATCCTCATTGCCCTCGTGGCCCTCGTCTCGGCGGCGCCGGCGTGGGCGCAGGACAGCACCGCGGTGCCCGAAGGCTCGCACGTCACACTGTTCGCGCTCGGGCTGCTCGGCGTGATCGTCGGTCGCCGCGCCTCGATCGTCGCCCAGCGCCGCGCGCGCGAGCGTGACGGCAAGCCCGACTGACTTGACCGCACCGCCGCGCTTGC